>NZ_JAFNJD010000045.1:0-39874 GCF_017368415.1 Shewanella sp. 4t3-1-2LB | reverse complement strand
CGGCAACAGTGACTTGTTTAACCGCTTCGATTTTGAATTGTTCGGGGTAACGTTTATGGCTCATGGACACCTCTTTTTTAGCTAGTTTATCTAACTAAAAGGTGTCTAGGAAATCAGTGGCGATTCAGTCAATCAAGGCTGTTCGAACTGTTATTTTTCCCTGTAGAAGCCAAATGACTATTTAAGCGGGAACACGGCTTAGTCTGCGGTCAGGGTATCTTTTATTGGGGGAGCGGTTTGTTGGTGCGGTATCTCGATGCTTTTTATTGCTGTCTATTAGAACAATCAGGATGTTCGCTGACGTATAAATTGTTTGGGGGTGACGTGCGCAATATTGTTGCACTCTCGCGTCATATGGGCTTGATCAGCAAAGCCTTGTGCCAGCGCTAGCTCTGCCAGCGACATGCAGGGCTGTGCGCGTAGCTGCTCTAATGTCTGCTTAACTCGCACGATGCGCTGATACTGTTTCGGCGTAATGCCGAGCCATTTCTGAAACAGCCGCTCGCGCTGCCGTAGGCTGAGGGTATCCGGTTGTTGATGAATAATATGACCAACAGCCTGTGGTTTGCTCTGAATGATCAACGTTCGACACCAACGATATAAGGTGGCAATTCTGGCCGCTGGTGAACGCTCGGCTTTAAGCTGCGTAAAGGTATCGAATGCAGATGCCTTAAGCGGATGATCGTCTTCAATACGCAGCGGCTTATCCATGCGCTCACCAAGCAACTGATAGCTCACAGCGGGATGAAAACGGACACCCGCCACAAGCGACCCTGGTGGCAAAACCACTTGATGTGCCAATGTATTGACCGGTTGCAACACCACTCCAGGTGTCAGCCATTCGTTATCCATCTGCACTTGCTGCTGCAAGATGAAAATGATCCCCGCCCCAGCATCGCTGAGCAACTGTTTACGCATTGCTTGTTCTGTTTCAGGCATAACAGAAACTGACCAGATAGCTTGGATCTGGTCAGCTAGAAATCCCCGCGGTTTGAAAATCTTAAAATCTATATCCAAACAGGCATTCCTTCGTGGCAATTACTTGGGTTGGTACAATCCCACTGCTGGCTTAAATACCTTTACTACACGGTTCCAACTATTAATGGCATTAATCGCCAGTGTTAAGTTCACCATAGCTTTATCACCAAAGGTATTCAAGGTGAGCTGGTAAGCTTCATCTTCCACCGGTTGACCTGCAGTTAGTTGTTCAGCTAAAGCCAAAGCTACACGTTCGGCATCACTGTAAAATGGCATGTCCTTCCAAGCACTCAGTCCCCAGATACGTTCGGGTTTCTCGCCCATTTTTAGCGCGTCTTTGCTATGCATATCAATACAGAAAGCGCATTGATTAATTTGCGACACACGTAACTTGACCAGCTCCCAGATGGTCATATTCATGGTGTCCGATTGGCGAAACTGCTCGTGGAAGTACGCTTCCTGCGTGTACAAAATGTCCATGGCCTTCGGTGCGATATTGATGTAATTGATGCGTTTTGACATAGCCTTTCTCCTCTGTTTTTTAAAGCATAAGGAAGGAGACAATCAAGATATTGAATATTTCCGACATCCTGCGACCGAAGGTGAATGTGCGGTTGTTCTCGAAATATAAAAACGCCGCCTTTGCGAGTGCGGTAGATTGGTGTGCTCAGTTCCTGTCTTGGGTGAGCATAGATAAGCGGTCCCGCTCCATATCAATGTAGATAATTTTGAACGAGTTCATCGTACTTGCCAGAGCGTTTCAATTTATCCAAGGCTTGTTGCCATTGAACAATTTCATCATCTGAGTGGTCTTTTGAAAAAGCGATATATCCGGCATTTTTTTGAACCAGAACGGGTGTTTTGCGGATTTGCTTGTAGGTGAGATGTGCCTCAACCATCAGGGTATTGACCAAGGAGTCACTGATTGGAACCAAATCTATCCGCCCCATTGCCAGCATCTGTAAGCAAGCGACCCAACTATTGTTTGCAAAAATGTTTTTAAAGCCTAGCGCAAGCAAGTTCTCATGTTGAGAGGTTCCGCGAAGAACGCAGATCCCAGATACATTTTTAGCTTGATCAAAATCGGTGACGGGCTTTGATTGATTAACTGATTCATAGAAATAGACATTATCAACTTGGAGTGGGCCTACCCACTTATACAGTGCCTCTCTTTTTTCGGTTCTTGCGATATTAAATAACGCTTTTCTTTTCTTTTTAAGCGCTAGCTGACCTCGTGCGAATGGCACTATTTGGAATTGAACCTGGTGATCTACAAGAAGCATCATTTCACGAACAAGCTCCACATTGAATGCTCGCCTGCCACCATGCTTTAGACCGCGCAATTCACCATGTTCGTCAATATAAACCTTGCCTTCGACACTATGGGTCAGAAATTCGGTAGTTTC
The DNA here is from genome assembly GCF_017368415.1 of Shewanella sp. 4t3-1-2LB. Taxonomy (NCBI): domain Bacteria; kingdom Pseudomonadati; phylum Pseudomonadota; class Gammaproteobacteria; order Alteromonadales; family Shewanellaceae; genus Shewanella; species Shewanella sp. 4t3-1-2LB. The sequence goes on along the minus strand of NZ_JAFNJD010000045.1, from coordinate 37,490 downwards.
AGCCAGCGCGTTATTGTAGAAAGTGATGGTTAAAACAAGGAAGACGTAGCATAACCAATTGAAATTACGTATCATCTCCCTGTTCTCCCGTCGTGCCTACACTTAAGGAGCTGCATTTTTCACTGTAGCTCTAAATCGTCCGTCGATAAATCCATATTTAATTAACATTATAGTATAGGGTAGTCACGCTTCCTACGATACAACAATCAACAAGAAGCTAACTCTATCTAGCCGTGCTATATCAGTTTTTTGCGTCTTATATGAGTGCTGGGGGATCCCCTCATAATTCAGGCAATGCGGTAACGTGAACTCTCCGGATGTAATAAGTTATTGCCCATCGAATTTCAGAGATTGCAACGGGGTAATTCTGCCGTCGTTTTCTAACTTCTCTACCTAGTCTTATTAGTGATAGGACCGGACGGTTCCGGATAGTATTAGCCTGAAAGTCGCGCTGCCAATTATGCTTATGCGCAATTATTCCAATAAGCCTTAGTAGCCATTCGGCAAGCATTGCAATGAGCAACAGGATATCGAACCGTTTAGGGCAACGTGTTCTGCTGTGACGCAATCCTAGTCCATATTGTGGGCTTTTAATATCGCGGAAGCTTTCTTCTATTTGCATTCGCTTGGCGTAGAGATTGACGAGTTTCTTTGATGTCAGCGATTCTGCGGGGATATTCGTTGCGAGTAGCCAGGGCTCTTTACTGCTGTCACGATAATTTTGTTGTGCATTGTGATGACGCCCTGCTTTGGAGGAACGCTGGTCTTTACGTCCTTTGAATTTAGCTTTAAACAGGTGTAAACAGGCTTTAATGGGGCTTTTCCGACCCAGGTCACCCATTCCGAGATAACGTGCTCTGGCGTTGGCAGAAGGATAAAAGGACTTGTTGCTACGCCATTTGGACTGACCATGTTCACGAAAGCCGACTTCACCACGGACACGTCCAAGCCAGAACCACCCAAGTTTTTCAACTTCACGAAACCAAGTGTTGCGATAGCCCGCATCGGTGATTATTAGAGGACAACATCGCTCAGGCAATATGGCAGCCAATTCTCGTAGAAAGGGATTGTGACTGACCGGGGAATTGTATTGAGAAAATGGAAATACCCGCTCATAGAGGATGACTGAACGCCCTTCAAAGCTCACAGAAGCACGCAAGGTTTGATGGCGCATCTGTTCTCTTACATCAGACCAATCAATAAGAATTATCGGCATCGGATTCGCCCCGCAGAGCAGTTGGGCATGCCACCGATAAATATCGAGTCTTTCGTTGTGCAACGCGCGATTACCAAGCAATCGGTCGATACGTTTAATGTTGTGCTTAGCCGCAACGGGTCCAGTGATATTTCGGCCCAGTTCGGTAAGAGAAAGTTGCTGTCCATCAAGCAACGATTGCACAGCCAACATCAGAGAGGAAAGTCGTTTATGATGCAAATTAGCGCATTGATTTTTAAGCAAATCATGTAAGATAGAGATATCACGCATGGTGTATTGTTCTGGTATGTTTTTGGCGAGATGAATTAGATCAAATTGCACCATGCGTGTCTATATCATTGAATATGCTTTAATTTATGAGGGGATTCGTTAGATATGAGTGTTAAACCGTCTCAGACCAGATGATGTAAATATACGTTAAACCACTATGAAATCATTTTTTTACTTATTTTTTCTGTATGAAATTTCAGTTATCGGATGATTTTTGCTAAATCACTGCCATTAATTGTAAAATACTGCCTTAACTTTATGATGCCAGAGAATAAAACGCTGCAGTGGTAGCCAATTTAGCAGTGGCTGGTATCTACTTTTTTGTTTACTACCAGAAGCATAGAGAACTGATTGATGAGTGATTTACCAAATTGCCCGAGTTGTGATTCCAGCTATACCTATGAGGATGGCAGCACTCTAGTTTGCCCGGAGTGTGGTCATGAATGGATAGTGGGAGAGGTGATTGAGCAGGATGATGGACTGGTAGTCAAGGATGCCAATGGTGCGTTGTTGACGGATGGCGATACCGTTACTGTGATTAAAGACTTGAAAGTGAAAGGCAGCTCATTGGTGGTAAAAGTGGGCACTAAGGTGAAAAATATCCGTTTAGTTGAAGGTGACCATAATATCGATTGTAAGATTGATGGCATTGGCGCGATGCAACTTAAATCGGAGTTTGTCAAAAAAGCCTGATGCCCTTTTTGGGTGGCGCAAGTTGTGATATAGGCAAAAATGCTATTGGGGTGGAGCTGGCCCGCACTGGCCTGCTGTCTTCACCTGATTTGCGCGCGGGAGCGAGATGGTAACATGACAGGCGCTTGTGGTAATTCTTGCCCATCCATCTGGCTCCCGATACATCAGCCTAATTGCCGATAACGGTTAACGTTATTCAGACAGCAGTTCGTCTGTCAGTCGGCGGTTTTCATCCACCAGTTTTTTATGCTGGTTTCTTAGCTCGACATAGTCGGCGTTACCGGGCTCGGCTAAATGTTCCTCTTCCAGCATATGAATGCGATTGGCAATACTTCTGATCTGGGCACTATTGGCGTCAATTTTAAGTTGTATTTCCGCTGCGAGCATAAATCCTCCTTTCAATCCTAATCGTCCAGTCTTCTAAGCATAGACGACTTTGCCTCTGGATTACGTTTGATTGATAAAGCGTTTTTGTTTCAGAGAGATATATTACATATCAGCGACGTTTTCTGCCGCTGAGACTACACTTAGAGAGTATCAGCCACACTTGGATAAAGGGTTATTCAGGTTATGTTGTGGGGTTTTTAAATGTGGCTGGTCAGGATGAATCGAAGAGGGACTGCCTTGACACACCATGAAAATCACCGTTCCCATCGCATTGGTTGGTTGCGAGCATCAGTACTTGGGGCCAACGATGGCATTGTTTCAACCAGCAGTCTGATCATTGGCGTGGCTGCGGCCAATACCACCACAAGTGAAATTATGCTGGCGGGGTTAGCTGGACTAGTGGCTGGTGCCATGTCGATGGCAGCGGGGGAATATGTGTCGGTAAGCTCACAGTCGGATACCGAGAATGCGGACCTAGCGCTTGAGCGACAATCACTGGCCGAAGATATTGAATCTGAGAAACAGGAACTGGCAAAGATCTATGAAAAGCGCGGGGTGACCCCTAAGTTGGCCTATCAGGTGGCGGAACAGTTAATGCAACATGATGCGCTGGGGGCTCATGCTCGGGATGAAATAGGCATTACCGAAGACAGCAAGGCGCAACCGATCCAGGCGGCACTGTCATCGGCCGCCACTTTTACTGTCGGGGCTATGCTGCCCTTATTGGTTGCTTGGCTTGCGCCATTGACGCAACTCATTACGCTGGTGGCGCTCGCTTCGCTTGTGTTTTTAGCGCTGCTTGGCAGTATAGCCGCAGTGACTGGCGGCGCGCCGATCGGGCGGGCCTGTGCCCGAGTCACCTTTTGGGGGGCCATGGCAATGCTATTAACTGCTGTCGTGGGGCACTGGTTTGGGGTGACGGTATAAGGCATGGGTAACCCGCCGTCAATGTTGGTGGTGTTAGTTTGCCTGCACAAAGGCGGCGCCATGTTTACCCTGTTTTTTAATCTGGTACATGGCTTGATCCGCTAAGTTGTAGAGTAAGTTGAACTCAGTGTAAGGCGTGGTGAACTGGCAGACCCCGATGCTGAAACCTATGTTGGCGACACCATTTTCTAGGGGGATGGCGTGTTTGCCCCACTCCAATAAGGTTTCGACGAAGGTATTGAGGGTTTGCCGTGATGTTTGATGCGACAGTAATACAAATTCATCGCCCCCCATGCGTGCCACCAAGGTATTGTCTGGGGCTATCTCGCTGAGTCTTCTGGCAACCTGAATTAGCAGTGCATCACCGGATCTGTGACCTAACTGATCATTTACCGCTTTAAAATCATCCAGATCGATAAAAATCAGTGCTGCATTTTGAGGGGCGTCTGCCTGATTCAGCGCATGAAATTCCTGCTCTAACTTGGCGCGATTGAGTACCCCTGTCAGTGGGTCGCTACTGGCAAGTTTTGCCAGCTCTAGTTCATAGCGTTTTTCCTGAGTGATGTCGATATGTGTGCCCATCATCCGCAACGGCTGCCCTTGCGAGTCAAACTCGACAACGCGTCCCCGGTCAGATACCCAGCTATGACTGCCATTTTTATGCAGCATACGGTGAACTACTTGATAGGAGCTGGTTTTACCAGACAGGTGATCTTCCAGCGCACCGACGACTTCCTGATAATCATCTGGATGTAACTTGCTTTTCCAGATATCAACGGTTGCTTCCAGTTCCTGCGAGTTATAGCCCAGCATCTGGCCCCATTCCATATTGAAAATCGTCAGCTTGCCGGTTGGCACATGTTGTTCCCACAAGCACAATCCAGTGCCATCTAGAGCCGCATTTAGCTTCTCTTCAAGGCGTTTGTTTTCGCGTTGCAAGCGCCGATTTTCCTCTATCAGCTGCTCAAGCTTTCGTTGATGCTCGTTCATAAATCGGGCTTACGGATTGCTCTTGTGGTGAACTGTTAAGACTATACCTTAGCAATGCAGGCTAAGACAGTGAGATATATAACTGCGGTATGCCATCAATAACCACTCGCATCAGTATCTGAAGTCCTCCTACTTGCTCAAAATTAACGCGATTAACACCTGTAGTCGTGATTTATGTTAGCTAAATGCATTCGCAATATTTACAAATGAAAATTATTATCGTTATTATTCGCTGCAATTCAGTTCTCAAATGTTAACAGAAGGCACTGTTGGCATTGAGATGCATATCATTAACGCATTTAAGCGTCATCTCACGTGTTCTCAGGATTGTAATGAATTGACTGAAGATGGACGCCAATGGAGAGTTTATTGAATGGTTAATAAGGGTGCTTTTCATGTTGCAGTGCTGCCATTGGCAATTATGCTAGGGTTAAGTCAGCAGGTCTTGGCTGAAGATGTGTCAGCCGATATTGAACACATAGAAGTTACTAGCCTGCGTCAACCTTTTCGTGGTGATTTGCCACTTAAATCACAACCTCAAAGCATCGAAACTTTGTCCTTTGAGCAGTTGAGCGATGCGGGCGTGACTAGCTTCATGGACGCTATCGATCTTTCTGCTTCTATCAACCGCCAGAACAATTTTGGTGGTGTCTGGGATAACTTTGCCGTCCGAGGTTTTGTTGGCGATGAAAATGTGCCATCTGGCTACTTGGTCAACGGGTTCAATGCCGGTCGAGGTTTTGCTGGTACTCGCGATACTTCTAATATTGAAAGCATTGAAATTATGAAAGGCCCAGGCTCTGCGTTATACGGTCGTTCTGAGCCTGGTGGTACAATTAATATCATTACCAAAAAACCGAAATTTGAGCAGGAAGGTTATTTGCAAGCATCTGCCGGGCGTTGGGACAATTATCGTCTAGAAGGTGATTATACCAATGCGCTTACAAACTCCTTGGCTTTCAGAATCAATGGTGCTTATGAGGATAAAGGGAGTTTTCGGAACCCGGTGGATTCAGAAAAGCGGGTATTAACGCCGTCAGTATTATGGTTGATCAATGATGACACCCGTCTTAACTATGAGCTGGAGTATATCGATCAAAAAGCCCCGTTTGATCGCGGTATTGTGGCGGTTGGCGGCGATCCAGAAGTCTTGCCTGTGACACGTTTTCTTGGTGAAAAAAGCGACGGTGCAATGCAGATTGACGTATTAGCACATCAACTGTCACTTGAGCATGATATGGGCAAATGGCATGTGCTGGGCGGGCTGAGTTACCGTGATACGGGGTTTAAAGGCTATGCTAGTGATCCAGAACTGGTCAGTAACAGGCAGTTGCTGTACACCGACGGCAAAACGTTAAGCCGGCAGCATAATTATCGGGATTTCTCATCAACTGATTTTTCAGGTCGTTTGGAACTTAGCGGTAGCATGAACACCGCTGATTTTACTCATCATCTGTTGTTGGGTATCGATGGTTACCATTTCCACTTCGATAAGTATTGGGAACGTTTTCGTCCGACCGCCGGCGATGCCACCTACAGCATCAACATTTATAATCCAGTTTATGGACAAGTCGCGCCTGCTGGTACTGTGCTGTACGATCAGACGGAAACACAGGATAGTTACGGCTTTTACGTGCAAGACCAGTTGGACTTAACCACGCAATGGAAAGTCCTTTTGGGGGGCCGTTATGACAGCTTTGAGCAGGCTATCGTTAAGCACAATACCCAGACCGACACCGAACAGCGTCAGAATATATTCAGTCCTCGTGTCGGATTAGTCTACGAGTGGCAATCTTGGATAAGCTTTTATGGCAGCTATTCTGAAGGATTTCGTCCTAACACCGGGGCTGACTATCAAGGCGTCGCGTTTAAACCGGAAGAAAGCAAATCCTATGAAATGGGAACCAAATTTGATACGGCACTTATTTCTGGCTCCATTGCGCTGTTCCGTGCAGAAAAAAGTAATGTGTTAACCGCAGATCCGATCAACTCAGGATTTTCTGCGACGTTGGGAGAGGCCGAAAGTCAGGGCATTGAAATTGAGTTGGCTGGCAATTTGACGGAACACACCCGCGTGTGGCTGTCTTATGCTTACACCGACGCTAAAACGGCCAACGATGTGATTAATGCTGACTGGGGAGTCACTATTCCCAAAGGCAGCCGCCTGATCAATATTCCGAAACACAGTGGCAATCTGACCTTAAAACATGATACCGAGTTGTTTGGTAAAGACACCGCTGTTGGTGCTTCAGTGCAATACGTGGGGTCACGGCTTGGAGAAACCATAGATCCAAGCTATGTCCTGCCAGCTTATACTCTGGTTAATCTGTTTGGCACCTATGCTGTGTCTGACGCATTATCCGTGCAGTTAAACGTGACCAATTTGTTTGATGAGGCTTACTACCCCAGTTCTTACTCAGCAATCTGGACGATGCCGGGAGAACCTCGTAGTTACAAGGTTAGTGTGCGTTACAGTTTCTAAGAAAGATTTTTATCTCAGGTGCCAGTGAATGCTGGCATCCTCTTTTTGCGTCCCGGCTCAGCTGTTGTGCCTTTGCTTGGTTAAAATAACGCCAACAGATATTCACGATTTTTATTGGATATCGCAACTGAGTTTGGCCAACGTTTGGGATTACTGGAATGCAAAAATTCAGGGTGTGCTGATTGTCTCTCCATCAACAGCTTTTCTAAATATTTCTCGATGACCGGTTGGCGACTAGGGTGGATGGTGGTGCTGGATGGTGCCTTTTATGCTTGGGCAGATTGCTCTGCCTGGATGACAGCATGGAGGCTAGATTCTAGTTGAGAGTTCACCTTTGAACTGATGCAGAGCCGTCATGTGGTGGTATTATCCGGAAAGGATTTTGGCCGTGCCGACATTGTCAGATTTGTGCGTTTTTCTACTGCCAATTCGATGAAAAATTTGCAAAATGCGATTCAACGATTAGCACTGATTCAGCCAGTGTAACGCGGCTGCCTGCGGTTATCCGTCTGACTCCGCCCAAGCTGATGTGGGTAAGCGGATTGAGGGGCGATGTTGAAGACGCTAGCAGCGAATAAAACTCAGTTGCTTTGGCTGCAGCGATGCGCCGGTAATCATCAACATTTTGCATAATTGAGCGCTCCAATGTGCCAGCGTTAAAGGCGATTTCTTCATAGCGTTGAAACAGATAAGGGGCGGCGATAAGTGTGAATTCAGGATGAAAACTAAAAGGTGGAATGGCTCCGGCAACACCGCTGGTAAACTGCTGCATCTCTGCGGGCTTGCCAATGAGGCCTTAAGTGCGTCCAATGCCGTAGCTAATGTTGCCAGCTCGGCCTGACAATACGGCTAATACGTGTTGTCTCACCCCATTACCTTTGAGATGGCAGAGCAGTGCTTTAGCGCATTGCCCCAACGCGGTGCTGCGGGTTGCAGCTACCTGCTCACATTTTCCCGTAGTGGTGTGTCCTAGCTCGCTAAAACGGGCATTAGCCTGCTGTAATGTTTGCTGTACTTGCTGAAAATATTCTGTGTCACTAATGTCTTAGAAGGGATGCACTGCCACGAATTTCGCTTCCGTCCAGTATTTCCCCAGACATTGGCCATCCTACAAATATTGCTGTAACCACTGCTTAAACTGCCCTTTGGGCAATGCGCCAGAGATGCGGGCGATTTCACGGCCATGATGGTATACCGCCAGTGTCGGAATAGAGCGGATCTGCAAGCGGCCAGCCGTCATCTGATTGTCTTGCGTATCGAGTTTGACAAAGGTCGCTTGCGTCGCCATTTCAGCAGCAACATCACTGAATACCGGCGCAAACTGACGGCATGGACCACACCAGGGTGCCCAGAAATCGACCACGACTGGCAGGTCGTTTTTGTCGATAAAACGCTGAAAGTTTTGGTCAGTAGCCATTATCGGATGTGCGCTGATAAGTAGATTACGGCATTTGCCACACAGTGGCTGAGCGCTAAGTTTGTCGGCAGGAATACGATTAATTACCCCACAATGTGGGCATACCAGTTGAACGGCGGTTGTTTGACTCATGACAGCTCCAAAACACGCTTGAAATAGATACTATGAAATATATGAGATTTTTTGCATGTATTTTCAAGGGCGCTAACAGCAGAATAGGTGATTATTTTTCGACAGAGTTGTTATTTGTGATGTAAAAGGAAAAATTTATATTAACTATGGTTTGAAAAGAAAATTCTTTCTTACATTGAATCACTTGAATGAAATTTTTATCATAGGGTTCATTATCCACTTTGGAATAACACGATGGAACTTGATAAAACAGATAAAACGTTGCTGCAACTGCTACAACAGGATGCCACCTTGTCGTTGAATGCATTGGCAGAAGCGGTAAATCTGACCAGCACACCGTGCTGGAAACGCCTAAAACGCCTAGAAGATGCCGGGGTGATTAACAAGCGTGTGGTGTTACTACATCCAGAAAAGATTGGCCTAGAGCTGACAGCGTTTGTGATGGTGAAGATCAACGATCATTCCCACGAATGGTATGTGCGTTTTGTCAACGCCGTCACCGACTTTCCTGAAGTGATGGAATTCTATCGTATGGCCGGTGAATATGATTACATGATGAAAGTTCAGGTGGCGGATATGAAAAGCTTTGACGAGTTTTATAAAAAACTCGTCAACAGTGTCGCGGGGATCTCGAAAGTGACATCAACGTTTGCCATGGAATCGCTGAAATACACCACAGCGCTACCGTTATAGGTTACAACGCTTTTTGTACCATGATATCGAGGATCTGCTGGTCAGTATGGCTCATGGCACCGTTAGCCAATGCTGACAGATTACGAATGGAGCTATCAACATCATCGGCGACTATACCTTCCTGACCGGTGACATGGATATTATCAATTGCCATTAAGCTGGACTTCACTGCGGAACCTGCGGAGGACGATACTTTCATGGCACAGGCATTTTTAGCGCCATCGCAGATCACGCCCGCCACATCACCAATCATACTGCTGACGGCATAGCTGATCTGTTGATAATCGCCACCCAGTAGATAGGTGATCCCGGCAGCCGAACCCATTGCGGCGGTGGTCACGGCACATAATGCAGATAGTTTATGTTGGTGCTGCTTAATGTAAATTGCCAGTAGATGCGACAACATCAACGCCCGCAATAACTGTTCGTGGGACGATTGCAGATATTCAGCTGCCACCACTACTGGCATCGTCGCAGCAATGCCTTGGTTGCCAGAGCCAGAATTGCTCATAGCGGGTAACATAGCGCCACCCATACGCGCATCTGACGCCGCAGCAGAACGGCTGATCACATCGGTGAGTAGACCACCACTGAGCAAGCCGCGGGCCACATGGCGTTGCAATGTCGCCCCCACTTGCAAACCGTAGTCGGCGCTGAGTCCTTCCTGTGATAGTGCTTCATTGAGTTGTTTCGCCCGTTCAATAAATGCTAGTCGCTGCAGTGGCACTTCGGTAATGAATTGATAGATATCCTGCACCGTTGTTTGTGATGGCAACTTGGGCATATTGCTGTCGGGCGCAGTGCTACTTGGCTGTTGTTGTCGGAAGGTGGTGATCCCGTTTTCTTCAATGGCTACCACGTTGGTGTGGGTATCTGCGATAGTGACGCGGACCCAGCGCTGCTGGGCAAACAGCGTCACCTTGGCAAATAATGCGCGCGATGTATCTGCGACAGTTATTTTCACTTTACCTTTCTCTATCAACGTTTTAGCAGTATTTACTTTAGCATCGTTGAGGGTGTGAAACACTTCCAGTCCGGCATCGGCATCACCGCCGATGGCACCAGCGGCCGCCGCAATTGCCAGCCCTGTCATACCCGTGCCTGGCACTCGTACACCCATGCCATTTTTCATCAGGTTGGGTGATACTTCGGCTTGAATCGATTCTGGAGCCTCTTGCAATTTGCTGCGGGCAATGGCGGCGGCCAGCCCAACTGCAACCGGTTCTGTACAACCCAACGCCGGGATCACTTCGGCCTTAACCGTATTGATAAACAGGTCCCATAAATCAGTATGCATTCTTACCGCTCTCGTTAAATTGGATGCCACCAAGATAGCGGGATTACTGGAGAATAGCCTTGCTATTTATGGGCCGTAAATGGTTATTTGGGGAAAATATTTCTTCATGTTGTGTTATTAGTAAAATTTTATTCTTACATTTCCGTCTGTTCTGATGTGGATTGCGTTTTCACTACGCTAAATTTCAAAAGTGTTAGCTGCCGCGGCATGACTGAGGAAATTTCCGGCAAAACCTTTACCTATATCAATTCTCCAGATGCGGTAACTGCGTAGACTGATACTGCTTCTGTAGAAGCAATTTATGTGTCCGTGAGAGTTAGTTCCTCTTTTGCACTGGCGCCTCTGTTCATTAATCTCGGATGACAGCACGGTATATCTGCCCCTTCCTTATTGGTGGCAGCATTCGTCAGCAACAGCAGAGCACGCCGGACCAACCCAATGGCAAACCAACGGTTAATCGATGGCTGGCGGGGTATTGGTCTGATTGGTCGAGCGAACTGCACTTTATTTTGCTGCTTTCTGCACGGCTCCCCATCCCAGTTAATTCAATTTTGCCAAGTGTACGCCGCAAGCTTATTGGTATTGCGGTTCCCCAAACTGACGGTGAAGCGTTGCATTGAGTTAGGGGACTATTGGTGGCGCAAAAACAACAACTGGAGTGTGGCATGAGCGAAAATTATCGACAGATGTGGACTGAACTTGGCCTCGACCTCAAGGCTCATGATGCCTTGTTAGGCGTATTGTCTGAGGCATATCAGAATATCTTCATGGCGCAGGACAACCGTCCAGAAGCCATGAGTTACTTTGATTTTGTGATGAGCGAAGTTCACGGCTTGCGTATTAAAGAGCTGCTGGATGAAAAAGCCGCCGGACGCAAGATCATTGGCTCTTACTGTGTATTTGTGCCAGAAGAGATTGCGCTAGCGGCCAACGCCACCTTGATTGGCCTATGCACTGGTGCTGATTTTGCCACCGAAGAAGTGGAAAAATACCTGCCACGCAATACCTGTGCCCTGATTAAATCTGCCTTTGGTTTTAAACTCGGGCGGGTGTGCCCATACCTGGAAACTACCGACATGGTGGTGGGGGAGAACACCTGTGACGGCAAAAAGAAAGCCTACGAGTCCTTCAAAGATATTATTAATAATCTGTATGTGATGGATCTACCGCAGGTGAAGTCAGCTAACGGTAAAGCGTTACTTAAGGCTGAATATGTCAGGTTTAAAGAAGCCGCAGAACAACTGACGGGGGTGCAGGTGACTGCCGAGTCACTGCAGGCTGCTATCAAGTTAGTGAATGCCAAGCGGGCAGCAATGCTGCGCTTATATCAGCTGCGAGCGGCAGATCCTGCGCCCATATCAGGACTTGATGCCTTGTTGGCAAATCAGGTGTTTTTCTATGATAACCCAGAACGTTTCACTGCATCGGTGAACAAAATCTGTGATGAGCTGGAACAGCGTATCAAAGATAATACGGGGGCTTTCCCTGCAAAGATGCCACGGATTTTGGTCTCTGGCTGTCCACAAGCTATGCCGAACTGGAAACTGCCCGCCATTATCGAAACTTCGGGGGCCGTCATTGTGGGCGAAGAGTCCTGTGTGGGAGAACGCGGGGTCCGTAATCTGGTGGATGAATCTGGCACTAGTGTTGACGAAATGCTGGACGCTATTGTTGAGCGTTATTTCAAAGTGGACTGCGCCATCTTCACGCCCAACTGTGACCGTTTGCAGCATATTGAGCAGATGGCGAAGGCCTACAACGCTGACGGCGTTATTCACTATGGTTTACAGTTCTGTACTCCGTATCTGATGGAGTCCATGCCAGTGCAAAAAGCCTTGGAACAGAAGAATATTCCCTGTTTGCGCATTGAAACGGACTACAGCATGGAAGATATGGGGCAACTTAAAACCCGCGTCGAAGCCTTTATTGAACAGCTGAAATAGTGGGAGGGCCTGTGCGCGGTTTCGCCGGAATTGATATCGGATCTCGCTCAATAGAGTTGGTGGTGGTGGACGACGCTGGTCAGGTGCAGCAACGTTTGCAGGCTGACACAGGTTTTGATCCTATGGCTGAAGCTAAACGGATGTTGGCGCAGGTGGAGTATCAGCAGATTATGGCAACGGGTTATGGTCGTAATCTGTTTGAGATCTCGTTTGATGCCACCACGGTGACAGAGATAAAAGCCCATGCGCGCGGAGCCAGAGCCTGTTTCCCAACAGCAGAAACAGTATTGGATATTGGCGGTCAGGACAGTAAGGCAATTGCGTTGTTTGCCACTGGCAAAGTGATAAAGTTCGAGATGAATGATCGCTGCGCCGCTGGCACCGGAAAATTTTTGGAGATAATGGCGAAAGCACTGGGCTTCAGTTTAGCTGAATTCAGCGAACAAGCGCTGGCGGCAACGAGTGATATCAATATTTCCAGCATGTGTACGGTATTTGCGGAGTCAGAGGTCACCTCGCTAATTGGTCGGGGACAGGATCGTCAGGCGATTGCCAGAGGCTTGCATCAGAGTGTGGTCAGGCGGGTAAAAACCATGCTCAACCGGGTCTCAACCGACGGTGATATTGTGTTCACCGGTGGCGTTGCGAATAACGCCTGCATGGTACAGTTTCTGGAAGAAACGTTGCAACGTCAGGTATTGGTGCCACCACAGCCACAGTTCATCGGTGCCTATGGCGCAGCATTGTTAGCTGCTGGGCTTGATTAACGTCACTATTGGCTAGTGAGCTGAAGCATTGTGAGCCAAAGATTGCGGTCTCAATGCGAGACCGCATTCATACTCATTTTGCTGCCGTTCCCATCGCCCACGGTAATAGTTCATCAACAATGTGTTGATTGGCGGGCACGGCGATCCCTAAACTTTTTGCCATATCTACGACGGCTCCGCTCAGCCAAGGCAGTTCCAGTCGTTTGCCACGATCCAGGTCGATTTTCATCGAGGAAGGCATATCTTCTGGTAGGGTATCCGTGAACAGTAATCGCTGTTCGGCAAATTCTGGATGAAAGGCAATGCCTTTGGCCTGAGCCACATTGACGACTTCCTGCATAGCGGTGAGCAGCAATTGTCGCTTTTCTTTGTCGCTACGGATGGGGCCTATGGTGGTGCGAAACAGCGTAGTGGTACCGGAAAAGCCCACCAGAAATACAAACTTTTCCCAGATCCGCAGTGTAATGTCGTCGCTAAGTTCTGTGTCAATACCCGCCAACTGGCAACTGTGCTGGAAAGCTTCACACCGGGCCGAAGTCGCTCGGCCGTATTCACCGAACGCCAATTTTTGCAACTTACCGCCGTGATGGATGACCCCAGGCTCGGCGATAGAGGCAGCAATATAACTGACGCCGCCGATGATGTTTTGCGCAGGAATATAGCGCTTTAACATGTCATCTTTCTGAACGCCGTTCTGCAGTGACAATACTGCGGCATCTCCGTTGACTAGCGGCTGCAGCTGCGCCGCAACATCCTCGGTGTCCCACAACTTTACCGCCACTATGTAGAGATCTGCGGCTCCGGCCTTAGCGGGATGATCCACCGCTTTAACCTCGGGTAACCACACATCGCCCAACGGACTGTTAATTTTCAATCCTTGCTGTTGCATCGCTTTGAGGTGCGCGCCACGGGCGACAAAGGTGACATCTTCGCCTGCTGCTGCAAGTCGACCACCAAAGTAACCACCCACTCCACCAGCACCAATGACTGTGATTTTCATCGCTATCCTTCCTCATTACTCAGGGCATCCAAGAGACATGCTATGGTGACACTATACCCGGAAACTTTCTACTTGCTTGCTAAGTTTTTGATATAATTCTGAAAGATGATTTGATTGCTGCTGTACCTGCGCCGACATGGTGCGCACGCTGTCGGTTTGTTCTTTCAGTGATACCAGATTTTGGTTGATATGGTTGGCAACGGTAAACTGTTCTTCGGTAGCTTGCGCAGTTTGCTCTGCCATGCCTTGTACATCATCGAACGACGACTTCAGTGTATTAAAAATACGGATCACTTCGCTGAAGTTTTCAACGGTATTGTCGGCATTGCCACGGCTGTTGTGAATGGCTTGAGATGATTGCTGCACACTGCGGCGTAAGCGCTCAATCATAGATTCAATCTCGTCGGTACTGGCTTGGGTACGCGTGGCGAGCACCCGTACCTCATCTGAAACGACCGCAAACCCTCGGCCCTGTTCTCCGGCTCTGGCAGCTTCGATTGCGGCATTGAGCGCCAACAAATTAGTTTGTTCGGCGATTTTGCGGATCACTTCCAATACTGACGCAATGGCGTCGGAACTCTGCTCTAATTCGGCGGCACTTCGCTGTGCCGTTTCAATGTCGCTTACCAATGCTTCAATGGCGTTATTGGCCTGATTGACCACGCTGATACCTTCATTAGTCAACTGACTGGAGTTGTTGGACTCAGCCGCCGTGCCTTTGGCAAGCTCGGCCATTTGCTGGTTCGACATACTCATTTCACTGCTGGCGCTGACAATGGAGTCGGACGCATTTACCAATGCAGATGTGATATTGCCTGCTTGATCTGCCACCTGATTCATCAGCTGCGTGGTATCACCCAACGCGGCCGATTGGCTCTGGATATTGAGGATGATATTGCGCAGGTGTTCAACAAAACCGTCAAACTCCTTAGCGAGATCGCCTAATTCATCTTTAGCACTGGAATTGATACGTTGGGTTAGGTCGCCATCACCTTCGGCAATTTCCCGGATTCGCTGGGTCATGTCGTTAACATTTTGAGTTAGCCGCAACGGCACAAAATAGCCGAACAGCAAGGCGATAATAAAAGCAATGCCGATAATTACCATGGCAATTCTCTGATAACTATCGATGGTCTTTTTGACTTCTTCTTTGGCGGTACGGGCGTGTTGCCGTATCGCTTCGCCAGCTTCATCCAGTACCTGGCGGATATCTGCAAAACTGACATCGGCAGCCTTCTGTTCACTGCTCAGTTGTTGCTGCTGTTGGTGGGTGCTGTTCATCAATTGGCGGCAACCTTTCAGCCAGTTCGCCAGTAGCAGGTCGAACTTTTCGTAAGGTGCCGCGAGCTGCGGTTCGCGGATTAGGTAGCTGCGATAGTTGTGAAAACGCTGTAGGACTTGCGCCGCATTCTCTTCGAAATCCTGTTTATTTTCGCTGGATACGCCAGTGCCGTTAATGAATTTCAATAACGCCAAGCGTGCTTGATAAATATCGCGATCGGCATTGAGTACCTCGGAGATAGCTTCTACGTATAGGTTCAAATCTTGCTGCTGTTGTACTTGGGGATCGCGAGTATGTTGTCTGAGGCCATCTCCGGCGTCGTTGAGCATATCTCTGATGGACTGAAACTGTTGCTCCAGTTGCTGCAGACCGTCACTTTGTTCAATCTGTACTTGGCCGGATTGGATAAGCGTTTTACTAGCCGCTAACCATTTGTCGTAGAGGCTATCAAACCGCTGAAACGGGTTAATGATCTCTGGTTCATCAGCAAGATATTCGCGAAATTTATTAAAACGGTCATGTACTTGCTGGGCATTTTCGTTAAAGTCGTTGAGGTTATCTTCAATTTTCCCCTCACCGTGCAGCAATTTTTCTCTGGCAATGCGTGCCTGGTATAAGTCCCGGTCGGCATTTAACACTACCGATACCGCTTCGAAATAGTGCTCAGCCTGCTTGCGGATGGCTTCGTTTTGCACCTTGGTCATCAACAGCATAAAGCCGAAGAGTCCCACCAGAATCACTGCCAGAAATGCAATCGGCAATATTACTTTAAATCTGATTGAATGAATGCGCATCATGGCCTACTGATATCCATATCCAAGTTAAACGTCCGTTTAGCAGTCTAGGAAAAGTTCAGCAATCTTGCCAACTTATCCACTTATTTGTTGGTGTGAGTTGAGAATGGTCGTCGCACATTAGCTATTTGCCGGAATATGATAGATATGCGCGGCAAGGTCGTTTTAACCGATAATTGTGCTGGTGGCTGACAGATTTACGGCGCAGTAGCGGTTACCATGTGACAGGTATTAACAGCTTGATGGATGCGAAATATGGCATGTGAAGAGTGTTTTGGCACCATTTTCAGGCGCAAGCTCGGGCGTTGCACCGCCTGTATGTGGCAATTAGCGCTGTTGTCAGCCATCTGCTGGCCATTATGGTACTGGTTGTATCACACTACGCCGCGCACGGTGAATTCTATCGCGTTACTGTTTTTCTGCGGTGCTTTCTCTGGGCTATTGCTACTGCATTTGTTGGTGTTAACTTACCGTCGGCTGCGTGGCCGACGCTAAATGTCTAAGGTTGTCGCCAGCCTGCGCTGTTGCTTAAAGGGGCGCAAGGCCCCATTGCTAAACTATTTGATAGGCAGATAGATATCGGTCAGCAGCTCACATTCGTCCACTTCATGGATAAAATTTATCCAGTGGAAGAAACAGGGAAAGTCACGTAACTCCTCACCACTGTCCGGGAGCCATTCTCGATACAGCTGATAGACGGTATTTGCTATGGTGTCATGACTGCCATAGTGGCGCGCTACGGCACAGCGACCGCCAGGAATGACCCCAGCAATAACGCCAAACTCATTGTCTGGTATCGCCGATGCTTTAATTGTGCCGCAGATATCCATCCGGAAATCTTCAGGTGCCACAGTATTGGGGTCGCTGTAAGGAATGCCAAAGGTTTCGCTTGAAGCAATAGGTGATAAGCCCGTTTGTTTGCGCCAAGCAATAAACTTGGCGGCACTGTCCAGTACTTGTTGCGGCGCACCACAGTGTTGCACATACGCGATATGCTTCGCGGGAAAATCTACAATTCTTACGTTCAAAATCATTTCCTCTCTAGGGATGGAGGGTAACTGCAACACACTATGCCAGTGCTGCCAGTTAGGTTGGTTCCTGAATTGGGAGGGAGTCTGCACAAAGCTGCTTTTAAACGCGCGGGTAAAGGCTTCACTACTACTGAAGCCTGCTTCCAATGCAATATCAATAATCTTGTGGTGTTCAAATGCCAGCCGGAATGATGCGCGCCGCAATTTAGCCAACTGCATGTAGCGCGTCGTGCTCAATCCCATAAACGCCATAAACACTCGGTGAAAATGAAATCTGGAACAGGCGGCAATATCGCTCAGTAGTTCTGCGGTTAGCTCATCATCCAGATGCTGCTGAATATATTCACATACCCGCAGGATGCTTTGTTGATGTCGTTCGCTGAGTACTTTCATACGGTTTCCCTTTTCAGAAACTGCGGCAAGTTTGCCAGTTGCCTGAAAGCAATGCCTGATTGATATTGCGCATTTACCCAAGCTGTAGTCGAACGCATCGCATCCCCAAATGAAAAAAGGACAATCGACAGCGCAAAGTTAATCCTGTTGTGGTTAAATAGTTAATTCGTTTCATATGGTTAACATTTTATGCCAGCTGAACCATTGTTAACATGTTCGGCGTAACAACAGGCGCAGGGATTAAGCCCCGCGAGAAAAAAAGGAAGTGGTAATGGCGATTCAATATAGTACTCCTGCAAATTTTAGCGTGGCTAAACTGGTGCCACTGTTGGTGATCATTTTGCTGGTCGTTATAGGTTTTGGCAGTTGGTTTACGGTGGATCAGGGGGAGCGCGGGGTACACTTGCGCAATGGTAAAGTAATCGGCACCGCCGAGCCTGGTATGGGCTTCAAGCTGCCGATGTTTGATAAAATAGTAAAGATTTCCACCCAGACTCACACCGTTAGCTACCCCAAATTACAGGCGTATAGTCGTGATCAGCAACCGGCGACCATCCGCGTGTCTGTTACATTCCGCGTGCCGGAAGATAAAGTGACAGAGGTGTATGCCGAATTTAAAAGCATCGACGGCATGGTTGACCGATTAGTGGACCGCCAGGTGCCGACTCAGATTGAGAATATCTTTGGTCAGTACACTGCCATTTCTGCCGTACAGGAGCGTGTTAAATTTGTCATGGATATCAACCAGGCGTTGAAAAACTCCGTGCATGGGCCAATCGATATTACCTCAGTACAAGTTGAAAATATCGATTTTTCAAATGCATATGAAAAATCAGTAGAAGATCGCATGCGGGCTGAAGTGGAAGTTCAGACCCAGAAACAGAATCTGGAAAAAGAGCGGGTAAGTGCCCAGATTGCTGTCACTAAAGCCCAGGCCGAAGCGGATTCACAACTGGCGCGCGCTAAAGCAGAGGCCGAAGCCATTCGCATCAAAGGGGAGGCGGAAGCGTCTGCCATCAAGAGTCGCGCCGATGCGTTGGCAAAAAATAAAGATCTGATTGAACTGACAAAAGCTGAAAAATGGGACGGCAAGTTACCGAGCACCATGTTGCCCAACAGCACCCTGCCATTTTTTGAAACGAATAAGTAAGATGATGCACGTCGGAGGCAGACTATGCTGCACGTCGGAGGCAGACTATGCAGTCTCCGGCGAGTGTCCCCGCGTTAAATCGCAACGGCTGCTTCATATTCCACGAGTTTACTTTATCTGGCTTTTCCCTCCTGATTTTATCTGCCCGTGCCCCGCTCAGTGTTGGGTTGCAGGTCATTTGGTGATCCTGATGGTTTATGTTAGGGTGAAAAAAGCAGCAGTTATGGATGTTTTTCGTCAAGTCTGCCCGCCATTCTAGGTCATTGCAGATTTTGGCAAAGCGCTACCTCAGTTGTTTTCTAAGTGATTATTGGGCGCCAGCAAGGTGTTCAACACTGTCATAACTATTGGGACAGATATCACGGGTGGTTCTTAATTTTCCGGTTCCTTCGGGAGCCTATCTCCCTTCTGTCCAGGCGGCGCATATTGACTAATCTTACGGAGAAGACGTCTATGCAGCAAAATCAGAACAACGGCTCCGCTGATGGTTTATATATTGCGCTCATCAGTATTCATGGATTGATCCGTGGGCGCGATTTAGAACTGGGGCGAGATGCCGATACCGGCGGGCAAACCAAATATGTGGTGGATCTCGCCAATGCGCTAGTTCGGCAACCCGGCGTTGCTCGGGTCGATTTAATCACCCGGCGGGTTATCGATGAACGGCTTGATAGCAGTTACAGCGAAGAGCAGGAACCGTTGGAAGCCCCAGGGGCGCAGATCATCCGCATCGACTGTGGCCCCAGACAATACATTGCCAAAGAAAAACTCTGGGAACACCTCGATACCTTTTCTGACAACCTACTGCGATTCTTTCAGCAACAGCAGCGTATGCCAGATCTGCTTCACAGCCATTATGCCGATGCTGGCTATGTGGCAACTCAGATTAGCCATGTTCTCGGGATGCCTCTGGTACATACCGGCCACTCTTTAGGCCGTGATAAACGTAAACGCCTGATGGCATCGGGTATGCCTTCGTCTGAAGTGGAACAGAAATACAATATGCAGCGCCGCATTGAGGCGGAAGAACAGGTGCTGGCCAATGCTAATCTGGTGATCACCAGTACCCGTCAGGAGATTGAATCGCAGTACGAACTCTACGATTACTACTGCCCAGAGAGCATGCGGGTGATCCCGCCCGGCACCGATTTAAGCCAGTTTCATCCACCGCAGTTGGGAGAGGCTCAGCCCCAAATTGCCAGTGCCATTCGTCGCTTCCTGGATGAGCCGGATAAACCGATGATCCTAGCGCTGTCACGGCCCGATCCGCGCAAGAATATTGCCACACTGGTACGTGCCTATGGTGAATCGCCAGAGCTGCGCACCATGGCCAATCTGGTCATTGTGGCTGGGAATCGCGATGATATCCGAGAGATGAATGATGGTGCCCAAGAAGTCCTCACCGAATTGCTGGTGTTACTCGATTACTACGATCTGTATGGCAAACTGGCGTTGCCGAAAAAACATCTGCCCAGCGAAGTATCTGCCATTTACCGCATGGCCGCACGCTCTTGCGGTATTTTTATCAATCCGGCATTAACCGAGCCCTTTGGCCTGACATTACTGGAATCCGCCGCTACCGGGTTGCCCTTTATTGCCACTGAAAACGGTGGCCCGCAGGATATTGTGGAAAACTGTGAGACGGGCATTCTGGTCGATCCGTTAAGTGCCAACGATCTTGGTAAAGCCATGAAAACCCTGCTGCTGGACGGTGAGCTGTGGCGCAAATTTTCCGCCAATGGCATTAAAAATGTGGCGCTGAAATACTCTTGGGACGCCCATGCCCGCAGCTATTTAAAACAGATAAAACCGCTGGTGGAAGCCCATAAACCGCAGCAATTCTCGCCGGCTATTCTACGAGCTTCTCGCTTTGCTGACCGTTTGATAGTGTCGGATCTGGATAAAACCTTGCTGAGCAACCCCACTGGCTTGCGGGAATTTTGTCAGATGCTGCGGGAGCGTCGCAAACAGGTAGCGTTTGGGATTGCCACTGCTAGAAGGCTGGATTCGGTGCTGAAATTGCTGAAGAAATATCGGATCCCCAAACCGGATATCTTGATCTCCAGTCTGGGCTCTCAAATCCACTATGGCCGTGAGTTGGAAGTCAGTACCGATTGGGAGTCTCATGTGGATCATGACTGGAACCCACGGGCTATACGCCGCATTCTGCGTGACGTGCCCGGGCTGACACTGCAGGAAGATTCTGAACAGAGTAAGTTCAAAATCTCCTTTCATATTGATCCCTCAGAGCAGGGCATCCTCACCAAGGAAAAAATAGTGTCATTGCTGCGCCAAGAAGAACAGAGCGTCAATGTCTTTGTTTCTGCGGGACAAAATCTGGATATTACGCCCGCGCGAGTCTCCAAAGGGCTAGCGTTGCGTTATGTGGCACAAATTTGGGGGATTCCGTTGGAGCGGGTATTGGTGGCGGCTGGAGCTGGTACCGATGAAGATATGATCACCGGCAACACCTTATCGGTGGTGGTGCATAATCGCCAACATGAAACATTAGAAAATCAGCAAGAAGGGCACAATGTGTTTTTTGCGACCCAGCCTAATGCCCTGGGCATCTTGGAAGCGATTGAACATTACCATTTCTTTGATGAAATTCCCGGCGTAGAGGTGGCTTCCCCCGATGCCTGACATACTGCTGTGCACGGATTTAGACCGTACCCTATTGCCCAATGGCTTACAGGCTGAATCACCCCATGCTCGACGGTGGTTTGCTCGGGCGGTAAGTTATCCGGGCCTGCAGTTGGCTTATGTCAGTGGCCGAGATTTGACGCTGGTACTAAAGGCGATAGCCGACTATCAACTGCCGCAACCGGATTATATGGTCACTGATGTTGGTAGCAGGATTTATCAGCGTATTGGCAACGATTATCAGCCGTTATCCGGCTGGCAACAGCACATTGCCGAGGACTGGCCCGGTATTGACAGCCAAGATTTAGCGCCGTTGCTTACGCCGGCGCCGTTACAGTTGCAGTCTGCACAGCAACAGCAGCAGTATAAGCTCAGCTATCAGTGTGTTCCGGCCGCGGACATGGCGGCTGGCATGGCGCAGCTGGAGCAGCAATTACAGGCATTGCCAATCCGCTGGCAACTTATCGGCAGCGTGGATGAAACCCAAGACATAGGGTTAGTCGATTTGCTGCCCGACAGCGCTGGTAAGCGCCAGGCTATCGATTTTCTGGTGCAGTCATTGTCCTTGGCGCCATCGCAGGTTTTTTTCAGTGGCGACAGTGGGAATGATCTGGATGTGTTGATGAGTCCTTATCGCACGGTGCTGGTAAAAAATGCCACTGCCGAAGTGGTAACTAAGGCCTTGCAAGGCAGTAAGGCGCAGGGGAATCAGCATCATTTGTATCTGGCACAAGGGCTGCCGGAACTGGGGCTTAATGGCAATTACAGCGCGGGCATTGTGGAAGGGTTACTGCATTTCTTCCCAGAGTTGAAATCTTGGTTGACGGCAAAGAGGCAAGGCGATGAATGAATTATTACCTGTGTATATCTTCGGGGAGGTGTTGTATGACTGCTTCCCCGAAAATGCTCCTATGTTAGGCGGCGCACCTTTCAACGTCGCTTGGCATCTGCAGGCGTTTGATGTGGCGCCAGTGATGATAAGTGCGGTCGGTGATGATGCCTTGGGGAAGAATATTTGCCAGCAAATGCAGCAGTGGGGCTTGGACACCACACAGATCCAACAGGATCGACAACATCCAACCGGTACGGTTAATGTCACCATTGTTGATGCCGAACCTAGCTATGACATAGTGCTTAACGCTGCATATGATCATATCAGCGAGCAACAGTTACCGCAGATCATCGGTGAGCACTTTTTTTACCACGGCTCGCTGGCCGCGCGTTGTCCCGGCAGTAGAACCGCCCTGGAGCGTTTGCACGGATTGCCTGGGCAAAAAACCTTTATCGATGTCAACCTACGTGCGCCGTGGTGGGATAAAACCTGGCTGCGAACTATGGTTCATGGGGCCTACTGCGTAAAGCTGAATCAACATGAATTGGCGCAACTGGCTGCCCTTGACGACACGTCCAATGAACACTGTGATTTAGAAGAACTCGCGCTTAATTATCGGCTAACCAATAACATCACTCACCTGATTGTAACCCTCGGTGCCGCTGGGGCGTTCTTGGTGGATGAGACCGGCAATGTGGTCACGCCAGAACTGACACCGCAAACCAGCAATATTGTGGATACCGTGGGTGCGGGGGATGCGTTTTCGGCGGTTTTGCTGCTGGGAATGCTGCATCAGTGGGACTGGCGTACCACGCTTGAGCGGGCGCAACAGTTTGCGGGTTTCATTGTCGGGCAACAGGGGGCATTGTCAGATAATCCAGCCATTTATTGTGATTTCAAACGCCTTTGGGGCCTGATTTAATCCAGTAGCGAGGGCAAGAATATGTATGAAGAGGTATCTCATACCCTGCTGAACCGGATATTGGATGAGCTCAAACCTGCCATTGAGCCTAAAGATCTGCGTTTTTTTTACAGTCGTCTCGGTGCCAATTTTTACGGCATTTACAACTTATTCCAGCGGCTTTATGGCAACCGCCGTGACTTCGAGCAGCAGTTGGGACAACTGGTAGAAGTGATGGTGCGCAACTATATCGAGCGCAGTGCCACATTGAAGCAGGTAGATCGGCAGCGGGAGGCTGATCACAACTGGTTTTTGCATCAGCGCTGGGTGGGGATGGCGCTATATGCCAATGGCTTTGCGAAAAATCTCAGCGATTTATGTGACAAAGTGGACTATTTTGCAGAGCTCGGCGTTAATCTGGTGCACATTCTGCCAATTTGTGAATGCCCCTTGGGGAAGAGTGACGGCGGTTATGCGGTCAGTAATTTTCGCAAAGTGGATTCGCGCATGGGTACCAATGCCCAATTGCAACAGATAATCGATGGTCTGCATCGGCAATCCTCCTTGATTGCGCTGGATATTGTGGTCAATCACACCTCAGATCAACACGCCTGGGCAAAACAGGCGATGGCTGGCGATGCACGTTATCAGAATTATTTCTACATGTTCGATGACCGCACCATCCCTGACATGTTTGAGCAGACCATGCCGGAGATTTTTCCGGAAACGGATCCCGGTAATTTCAGCTGGAATGAGCAAGCGCAGAAATGGGTGATGACGGTGTTTCACAAATACCAATGGGATCTGAATTACAGCAATCCCGAGGTATTTATCGAGATGCTGGATGTGATCCTATATTGGGCCAATCACGGCGTGGACATTCTGCGTTTGGATGCAGTGGCATTTCTGTGGAAGAAAATTGGCAGTGCCTGTCAGAATGAAGCGGAAGCTCACAAGGTATTGCAGCTATTCAAAGATTGTTGCCAGGTGGTGGCACCCGGGGTGATTTTCATTGCGGAAGCGATTGTGTCGCCCTCGGAGATTATCAAATATTTCGGCGAAGATGCAGTGGTCGCCAAAGAGTGCGATATCGCCTACAACGCTACCTTTATGGCATTGCTGTGGGAAACTGTTGCCACCAAAAATGCCAAACTGCTAAATCAGGGGCTTAAGAGTTTGCCGATGAAGCTGGAGCGCGCTACTTGGCTCAACTATCTGCGTTGCCATGATGATATCGGTTTTGGCTTTGACGACCGCGATATTGCCAGTGTCGGCTATAACCCCGTAATGCACCGCAGGTTTCTGGTGGATTATTTCACTGGTGACTTTGAAAACAGCTCTGCTCGTGGTCGGCCATTTGGCAAAAATGATAAGACCGGAGATGCACGGATTTCCGGTTCGCTGGCTTCGCTAGTTGGGCTGCAAGCGGGAATTGAGTCTGGCGATGAACAGCTCATTCGCAACAGCCACAAACATATCATTATGTTACACAGTCTGATCATGTCATTTGGGGGGATCCCGTTGCTGTATTACGGCGATGAAGTGGCAACACTCAACGATTATAACTATGAGCGTGATACCGATAAATCCAGCGACAGCCGTTGGCTACACCGACCTACATTAGACTGGCAGAAAATGGCGCGGCGCCATCAGCCGGGAGCCCTTGAAAACCAGATCTTCAGCGACATGCAGCGGCTGATCAGCCTGCGTAAGCAAACGGATGCGTTTGCTGATTTTAACAATCGTGACTTACTGGAACTTGGTAACGATGCGGTGTTTGGGTATGTGCGATACAACTACATCAATCCATCCGAGAAAGTGGTGGTGATTGCTAACTTGTCAGCGGAACCGCAACGCATAGATCTGGAGCAACTGCGGCAAACGGCCTACGTGGAACCTACCATGTTGGAGGATCTATGGACTGAAGGCCCACCGTCTATTTTCTCCAACCAACTGGTGCTCAGTGGCTTCCGCTTCTATTGGTTGGTTCTGAATAGTTATCGGGCGAACAGCGCCCGCCGATAAGTAATCAATTATCAATTGACTGTATCCGGTAGAATTGTGGTAGATTGCCTGCTGTTTTTATATGCCATGGAGGCACTTAATGAAATCACATAAAAGTTTGGCCGTTGTGCTGTTAGGCGCATCTTTGCTGTTGGCGCCCCTCACTCACGCCGATGAGAACAATCGTCGAGCGCAGGTCGAGCAGTTGCTGTTAGAAATGCACATGGATACCACGCTCAACAGCATGTACGACCAGATGGAACAGATGCTGTTGAATATGCAAAAGCAGCTTAATATCAGCGAAGATGAAAAGCCCTTGTTTGAAGAGTTTGCGCATAAATACACCAAAATGATGCGTGAGGAACTGAGCTGGGACAAGATGAAGCAGCCGCTGGTGGATATCTATGTCAAGCATTACACTGACAAGGAAATTGCCGATATGGCCGCCTTTTATGCTAGCGAAAGCGGTCGCTCCATGGTGGCTAAAATGCCACAGGTGATGCAGGAAAGTATGGCAGCCTCGCAGTCTTTTATGGCATCCATATTGCCAA
Source organism: Shewanella sp. 4t3-1-2LB (assembly GCF_017368415.1). NCBI lineage: Bacteria > Pseudomonadati > Pseudomonadota > Gammaproteobacteria > Alteromonadales > Shewanellaceae > Shewanella > Shewanella sp. 4t3-1-2LB. The sequence goes on along the minus strand of NZ_JAFNJD010000045.1, from coordinate 11,695 downwards.
AGATGACTGAATTGCAAAAAGAGTTTGCCGAAAAACTCAAAGAAAGACGTAGCGAACATTCAGCTCACTGATCATCTGTTCATCGTTTGACTAAAAGCCGCAATTGCGGCTTTTTTTACCTCAGTTAGCATTACCGTGATTAAAATTTTGCAGGCAACAGATTTTAAACAATTCCTCTTGTGATAAAGTAAGCCCACTAATAAAAATATCCATTTGAATTAGCTAATATTTATTGCTTAACAGGACAAGCCTGCCGAGCCAGGTAATCATTAAAACAGGAGTTATCATGGAATACTTTTTAGAGCCGATCCGGCGTTATGCCGATTTTACCGGTCGCTGCCGTCGCCGCAATTTCTGGATGTATGTGCTGATCTACAACATTATTTCGCTGATCATTTCGGCAATTGATGTCGCGGGTAATTCCAAATGGTTGGGTATCGTTTACGGGTTGGTGTTACTGCTGCCATCGCTGGCGGTCACAGCGCGCCGTCTGCATGACACCGGCCGCAGTGGCTGGTGGCAGCTGCTATGGTTTATTCCGATTGTTGGCTGGATTGTGCTGATAGTTTTTCTGTGCCAAGACAGTGATACCGGTGAAAACGAGTATGGTAGCAATCCCAAAGCCTTGGATGTGGCGATTGAATAAGCCTGCCCAGTTCTTCAAAAGCAGACATCTGTCTGCTTTTTTTGTGGCTTAAAACGGTGACTGGTTAGACTTTTATACGCCTAGATGTCTATAATGCCCGTCCCCTCAACCGAGGGAACAATACTCGTCAACCTTCTGTGGTGCCCAGCAGATACCTGTTGGGATAATCGGGAAGCCGGTGTAATTCCGGCACTGCCCCCGCAACGGTAAATGGTGAGACAACGGCGCGTTTCTGCTAAATAGAGACGTTTAAAGCCGCTTGTCACGCAGCATTGCTGCATAGCCAAAGTCCGGAGACCGGCCCTGAAGGGATTTCGCTGATTTCGGTGGGCATATCGCGAAATGCGGCAGTGGCTATTGCTTCTGCCGTGGCATCTTGCCCCGTTCCCTTAAGGAGCTAAGGAAATGGGATTCAAACCTTCTTCTCTGGCGCTGCTTTGCAGCATCGCCATCAGCGGCACCGTCTATGCCGAACCCCAGAAAATTGATGACACTATCGTCGTGATTGGCCGTCAGGCAGAAACACCATTGGATATTGCCGCGAATGTTACCGTGATTGATGCTGCCGAGATTGAGCAAAGTGGTGTGACATCGCTGACTGAACTGCTACGGGGGCGCAGTGGCATTCAGGTGTCAGATAGCAACACCGGGCCAACGCTGGCAATGCGTGGCTTTAGTGGCACTCAAGCGGCGAATAACACCTTGATCCTGCTGGATGGCCGTCGCCTCAACAATATGGATATCGCGGCTGCCAGTCTTAGCGCCATACCGCTCAGTCAGATAGAGCGGGTAGAAATCCTCTCTGGCAGTGCTGGTGTGTTATATGGCGATCAGGCCGTGGGCGGAGTGATTAATATTGTCACCAAAGCACCGCAAGCCACGGGAGGAAATATGGCGTTGGCGGCTGGTAGTTTCAATACCGCAGAAGGTCGTGGCGATGTGGCGGGCAGCATCAGTGATAACTGGCGCTACTACCTGTCAGGGGCCTATAACCGCGGCGACAATTATCGTGATCACAATGCCAATCATACCGGCTCACTACTGGGACGACTGCAATACAGTACCGATGAACGGCAGTTTTTCGTTGAAGGCAGTTATTACGACAACAAACGTGAAAATCCCGGCGCATTGACTGAAGAGCAACTGCACAGTAACCCACGGCAGGCATCCATCTATCAGCCTGATGATTACCTTCATGAAATGACTGATGCCTGGCGCGCTCAGTTACAACAGAAGCTGGATACACATTGGCAGATGGTAGCTGACCTCAACTACAGTGACTCGCAGGTAAGTAGTGTCAACTACGGCAGTCGCGGCCAGAATAGCCGTTCATTGCTGGAATTCAACCCCAAATTCCTGGCGAATTACGCCACTAATGTGGGCAATCTGAAATGGGTGTTAGGCGCCGATCTGCATCGTGGCGAAGCCGATTATGATCTCACAAGCACCAACCGCAGCAACACGCAGACCATGACCAGTGCATACGCCCAAGCCACAGTACCGTTAACGCCAACATTGGAATATGTAGTGGGTGGCCGCTATGCCAAGGTGAAGGATGAACTGCATGACGCAGCCGTGTATGCCGATGGCACTGTGCTGGATGAACATGCTCATGCGCTGGAGTTGGGGGTCAACTATCGTCCCACCACCAGCCAGCGTTTTTATCTGCGGGCCGATCAAAATTTCCGCTTTGCTAAAGTCGATGAACAGGCTTATACCTCGCCAGGGGTTAAGGGCCTGAAACCACAAACCGGTGACTCGATAGAAGCCGGATGGGACTGGCAGGCGAGTACCCAGCAGCTGGGCGTGAAACTGTATCGGCTTAAGCTGGAAGATGAAATTGTCTATGACATGAGCGCTGCAAAACCTGTGGGTGGGCTGTTCGATGGTGCCAATGTTAATGCCGATAAATCCCGCCGCTATGGTGCCGATGTATCATGGGCCTGGCAACCGTTCAGTCTGTGGCAGTTAGGGGCCGAATACCACTATGTGGATGCCGAGTTCACCGCTGGGGCTAATGATGGTAAACAGCTGTCCTGGGTTGCCAAACATGCTGGCCGTGCTTACACCAGCATTGATATGACCAGTCACTGGCAGTTGTACCTAGAGGCGCAATACCTTGGTAAACGTTATATGGAAGGTGATGATGCCAACGAAGGGGCTCAGATTGACAGCTACTGGCTGGGTAATCTGGCGCTAAACTATCGCCGTAACGCCTGGCTAGCCAGCCTGCGTATCGACAATCTGTTTGACAAGGATTACGTCAGCTCCGGCTATTACAGCAGTTGGGGCAACGGTTACTATGTCGGTGACGGCTGCAACGTAAAAGCCAGCATCAGTTACCGCTTCTGAACCGACTCACGGTAACCCATAAAAAACCGGGCTTAATTGCCCGGTTTTTATTGGTAAATCACATAAAAATATGTTTTTTTATATGGAAAGATTGTTATTGACGCAAGCAGTCTTAGCCGTTTTGTACCACAATTCTTGAGATTTCAATACAATCCTGCAAGGCAAGTTTAAACGTCTAGCTAGCCTTAGTCCTTTGTAGAAACATTTCTTAGCAATTCTAAAATCCCTATAAGCAAACCTCATTCAACTTTCTGGAAGTAATGCAAACTCATATTTCCCTTTTGGAATATATTTTGCCCCACATGCTCTACAGCTAAAGATTTCAAGATTTCTTACTGTGAACTCAGAAACAACAATATCACTATTACAACGTTGACACTTAACATCGTAAGTGTTGCAATTCAATGTAATGTTTTTATTTGAATTATCTACTTTTACTGTGAATGTCGCCCTACATTCGCGATTACTGCATCTGTGGGTTTCTCCATCGCGCGCTTTCTGTAAGGAGAAAGCGATGTCTTGCTTACACACTGGGCATTGTTTAATGTCTATATTATTAAAACTGACCAAAAAGTTATTTCTGACATACTCTTCCAACTGCTCTGCAATATCTCGTACTTCCTCTTTTGTGTTTTTAGATTTAGCATTTGCAGCATTTTTAGGTTCAACTAGGTGTAGGAAGTTGCCTAGTTTATGGTAGGTTTTATCTAACCAACGCACAGACGGTAGTTTTTGTTCACCCAATAACATCCAATTTGATTTTGGTAGTTCCAGAGAATTCGGAAGATTGACTTCAACTGTGCAATCTGAGGCTGTCAAATTATCAAACTCAACCAACATTTTTAGTGCTTTATTGGGTCGCCAAGTTTCAACAATCGTGTTTGGTAAGCTATCAATGCCATGAAGAAGTTTTTGATAAACAATCGCTTCTATACAAAACCTAAGCTCAAGGCAAGCATAGACATGTTTTGCTGGATTATCAGAGTTGAGAAGCCCCTTTGCACGCTGCAAATGCTCATCTTTCTTGTATATTTGAAATACTGACATAATGATAAGTCCAAGTTGTATAGACCCCTGTGGTATTACTTAAAATTCGTAAAATTCAGAAGTACAACCAATCTTTAATTAACAGCCTAACGCCAGATATTTTATCCACTAGGCCGTCATCACCTAGTTATTTCCGGTTGCTTTTTAACATTCTACAGTTTACTTATTTCTCCCGATATTGTGAATATTGTCCCCTATCTACCAACATCTCATAATCTCTCATTCTCTGCAGCCAAATGGGTGAAAACCTATGGCAAGTGTTGATAGCTAAATGGGCTTGCTTGCCGGTTTTTTTATGCGCATGATGGAGCCATGCTGGCAATCATTGCAATGGAGATGCTTATGCTACCGCGTGTTGCCTTATCTCTTTTCTTGCTGTTGGGTTTGAGCGCCTGCTCAGAACCATCATTACCCTATCTTGGACCCACGGGGCGCATTTTGGCGTTTGGTGACAGCCTTACTGCCGGGAAAGGTGCAGCTAAAGATGAGGATTATCCGACACAGTTGGCTAAACTGTGTGGGTGCGAAGTGGTTAATGCCGGGGTTTCCGGCGAACAAACTGCCGAAGGTCGTAAAAGGTTGCCAGCGCTATTAGATGAAATGCAGCCGGATCTGCTGATTTTGCTCGAAGGTGGTAACGACATTTTACATGGTGTGCCACCACAGCAGATCCAAGATAACCTACAGCAGATGTTATTGGATGCGCAGAGCATGGCGGTACCGGTGTTGCTGATCTCTGTGCCACAGAAAAACGTTTTTCTGCAACCCGCGTCATTTTATAAAACGCTTGCAAAACAAAATGATAGTTTATTTATGAACGATGTGCTGAGTGGATTACTGTCTTCTCCAGCGTTGAAATCTGATGCCGTCCATTTGAATGCTGCAGGCTATCAACAGTTGGCGGCGGCGATCTACCGCAAGCTTCAACATGCCGGAGCTTTCTGATCGGCAATGACATGTCTAAAATCGTTGAAATGGGCTTGACCCTTGGGTGGCATTTGTGGGTAAATCTTTTGTAAAAAAATGGACCTCTCGTCCTGATAACAACAGGTTAAATTCTCTATGACAGATCTTGAGCAGCAAGTTTTCGCAGAGGTCAGGGCAATTATCGCCAATGAGGAGCAGGTGCTGGGTCGGCGTGCTACTTTGGTGCCGCTGAAGAAAGCGATTATTGCTGACGGTGATATTCGCAATGTCATTGATATCGTTTCTACCGATCCCGCCTTAGCTGCCCATCTGCTGTGGCGCAGTAATTGTGCTATGGCGCCATCGCTGCATCCTAACCGCAGTCTAAAAGATGCTTTGGTACGACTGGGACAGGTCAATATCTACCGTTATGCCTTTACCTTTTACCTCAAGGAAAAGCTGGATGAGCTGCCGCAGCCCTATCGTAAGTTGGTGCAGGGGTACTGGCGGCTGACGGAGGCTATTGCAACCGAAGCGGTAGATAGCTTGCATCAGATGCAGGGGGTGAGCATTGATGCTGATGAAGTGCAGACGCTGGCGTTATTCAGTGTGTTCGGGCAGGTTATCGCACTAACCGCTTTTGCTTACCTCAATGCCGAGCAGGATCAGTGTTTCCCGCTGAGCATTATCAAGAGTCTTATTGATACCCAGCAGAAATCGCTAACGCTGGGCGCCTTTGAGGCGCTAGGTCTGGATGATGAGCTACAGCACGAGTTTATGATTGCGCATAACTTACGCCAGACTCGTGATGCTAACTCTGCCGGTCTGGTGTTACGACGCATCTTGGCTCAACGTGGTTTGCTGCTGAATTCGCTCTAAAATGTTCGGCGCGTTGTTAGTGACTGTCTAGCGGGCTAACTGCTTCATCCGCCACCAATGTCAGCCAATGCTGGATCAGTTTGCTGTTGCTGGCATTGCGCCGATAAGCGCCGAACAGTGGTCGTCGCAACCCCTCTTTGCCAAGTCGCAGCGCTTTCAGGCTGAGTCCATGTGCCTCGCGCATTGACCAGTTTGGCAAAGCTGCTACCCCGTCATTGCACGCCAGCCGTTGTAACAGCACATTGGTTAAATCACTGGTTTTCTGTGGCCCTGGGGCGATGCCCGCAGGTTCGAGGAAATAGCGGAACAGATCCAGCCGCTCTAATGGCACCGGATAGCTGATAATCGGTTGTTTGAGTAATTGCTGTGGTAGTACATAGTCAAATTTTGCCAGTGGATGTGCGTTGCTGACCACTAACTTAACCTCAAATTCGAACAGATGCTGATAGGCGAGCGTGTGGCTGGCGACCGGATCCGATGTCAGCACTAAATCCAGTTCGCCTTGTTCCAACGCCTCAAGCGAATCAAACAGAAAACGGCTAGATAGATCCAGTCGTGCTTCTGGATATTTATGTTTGAAGGCCTCCATCGCTGGCATTAGCCAACGGAAACAGGAGTGACATTCAATCCCCACCCGTAATGGTCCGTGAGTACTATTGCTGCCTTGTTTCAGCAGATTTTCAGTTTCTTGCACTTTGGGCAGGATCTCCTCCGCTAGCAACAGCAGGCGCGTGCCTTCTTCGGTAAACGCCAGTGGTTTGCTTTTGCGAATAAACACCGAAGAGTTAATACGGGTTTCCAGTTCTTTAATCTGGTGAGACAGTGCCGACTGTGTCACAAAGCGTTTTTTGGCCGCTGCGGCCAGACTGCCACATTCTCTCAACGCTAATAGTGTCCACAAGTGCCTGAGTTCTATCATGCTCATCCCGTATGAATCTCGCTCATGTTGGTGTTGAAGCCAATTCGTTTGCCTAGCCAGAGACTATCACAATAAACTTCCAGACGTCTAGACGCCTAAATTGATTTGCTGTTTTTAGCGTCATCTGTCTATCGCAAGGAGTGAAGTTTGAGCATGACATTACATAATCTGGGGTTCCCCCGTATCGGCCGCCGCCGCGAATTGAAGTTTGCTCTGGAGCAGTATTGGCGTGGCGAACTGACACAACCACAGTTACTGACCGTAGCGGCTGAACTTAGGCGTACGCACTGGCAATGGCAGGCCGAAGCCGGGATTGACCTACTGCCAGTGGGCGACTTTGCTTATTACGATCAGGTGCTGACCTTAAGTGCAACCTTGGGGGTGATCCCGCCGCGTCATCGTCAGGGCGAGATTGATCTGGATACTTTATTTCGGGTAGCGCGAGGCCGTGCGCCCAGCGGTCAGCCAGCCGCTGCCGCCGAAATGACTAAATATTTCAACAGTAATTACCACTATTTGGTACCAGAGCTGACCGCAACGCAGCAGTTTAGTATTCGTTGGCCACAACTGTTTGAGGAAGTTCAGGAAGCTCAGGCGCTGGGGTATCAGGTAAAACCAGTTTTGCTGGGTCCGGTAACCTTTTTGCATCTGGCTAAAACCGTGGGTGAACCGTTTGATAAGCTGCAATTGTTGCCGTCATTACTGCAAAGCTATCAGCAGTTGTTGGCACAGTTTGCCGAATTAGGCGTTGAGTGGGTGCAGTTGGATGAACCAGCGCTGGCTCTGGAGTTAGCGCCAGACTGGCAACAGGCCTATGAAACCGCTTATGTAACGCTGCAAACCGTTCCGGTGAAACTGTTACTGGCAAGCTATTATGGCAGTGTGGCACACCATCAATCGCTGATTTCGGCGTTGCCAGTGGCGGGATTACATTTGGATTTGGTGACAGCACCGGAGCAACTAGCACCGTTTGCAGCAGCTTTGCGGCCAGCGCAGGTATTGTCGGCCGGAGTGATTAATGGTCGTAATGTCTGGGCGGCAGAGCTGGATCTGCTGGCACAAGCATTGGCACCCTATACTCAGCAATTAGGTGAGCGCTTATGGTTGGCACCGTCCTGTTCTCTGCTGCATACCCCGGTGGACCTGACACTGGAAACTGAGCTAGCGCCTGAGTTGAAATCCCGTTTGGCGTTTGCGCGGCAGAAGCTGACAGAGTTACAGCAGTTGCAACAATTGCTGCAGTATCCGACCAGTGAAGCGGCTCAGGCAATTATCGCGCATTGCCAGCAGCGGCGGGCACAGCAGGCAGCCGCCGTGGACGCTAAGGTTACTGCTCGTCTAGCAGCACTAGGTGCCGAGGACTTCAAGCGCCAAAGTGCGTTTTTACAGCGACAAGTGCAGCAACAGGCGACGTTACGCTTACCGTTATTACCCACTACCACCATAGGATCTTTTCCGCAGACCGCCGCGATTAGGCAGTTGCGTAACCGTTGGCGCAGTGGTGAGCTGGCTGACGTGGAATACACCCGTTTGCTGCAACAGATCACCTGCGACACTATTGAGCGTCAGTTGAAACTGGGACTGGATGTACTGGTGCATGGCGAAGCTGAGCGTAACGATATGGTGGAGTATTTTGGCGAGCAGTTGCAAGGGATCGGTTTTACCCGTTTTGGCTGGGTGCAAAGTTATGGTTCGCGTTGTGTTAAACCACCGTTGATCTATGGTGATGTCAGTCGGCCACAGCCGATGACGCTGGCCTGGGCTGAATATGCACAAAGTCTCACCGATAAACCGGTTAAAGGTATGCTGACCGGACCTGTCACGATTTTGCACTGGTCATTTGTGCGGGAAGATTTGCCCAAAGAAACCATCGCCTATCAGTTGGGGCTGGCTATTCGTGATGAAGTGGCGGATTTGCAGCAGGCGGGGATCCGCATTATCCAGATTGATGAACCGGCGTTCCGGGAGGGCTTACCGCTGAAACAGAGCGACTGGAAGACATATTTGGATTGGGCGGTGGCGGCGTTTCGTCTCAGCGCGTCAGTGGCGCGGGATGATACCCAAATCCACACCCATATGTGCTACAGCGAATTTAACGACACCATTGAAGCCATTGCCGCTATGGACGCCGACGTGATCACCATCGAGACCTCGCGCTCCCATATGGCACTGTTGGACGTATTCGAAGCATTCGACTATCCCAATGAAATTGGCCCCGGTGTTTATGATATTCACTCACCGAATATCCCTACGGTGGCAGAGATGGTGGCGCTGATGCAACAAGCGGCCAAACGCATCCCGCTGCGCCAGTTATGGGTAAACCCTGACTGCGGTTTGAAAACTCGCCGCTGGGACGAAGTGGAACCTGCGTTACGGCATATGGTGGCGGCGGCTCGCGAACTCAGACGACAGTTGGGCTAATGGTTAGTCGTTTCAGGTGAGCGACAATCCCAACAGGATCAAACCGATAGTGCCAAGGATGGTGAAGCTGGAAAACACAGTACCCAAGATGGGAAATACTTTCTGCCGGTCTTTTTGAAACAGGCCGGCAATACCTAAACCCAACGCCACCAGTGACAATAACACCAACCCAATAATCGCGAAGCCGATGGTCATTGCCGTACGACTGTTTTCATCCAGCCCACCTGGAGTGGTGTTTGCCAAGTTTCCGGCAATCACTAACGTGATAAAAATTAAGATGGCGGCCGCCAGACTGACGATAAAAGAACTAATCCCTAAACCTGAATGTGGACGATTCATGCCTGTTCCCTGCATTTCTTGTTTATCCTATTGAGAAATATACAAAAGGTTAACATCTGCTGTCACGGGTTATTTGTGACTATACTCAGGTCAGGTTATTGCTGGCCTGTTATGCTCAGGAGGATGTTATGAGTCATGTCTACAAGATTATTGAACTCACTGGTTCATCACCCATCAGCTCCGATGACGCCGTTAAAAATGCTATCGCTGCCGCCGCACAGTCGTTGCATAATCTGCGTTGGTTCGAAGTCATCGAGACCCGCGGTCATTTAGAAGCCGGGGTGATCGCGCACTGGCAGGTAACTGTAAAAGTAGGATTTACACTGGACGCTGCCGACTAACGGCTCTGTTCAGGCATCCCGCGGCAGCCCTTTTTGTACCGCACGTATCACGCGCTGCGTTTTACGCTGATGGGTGTCGTCCTCAGTTGTCGCCCGCAGTTGTCGCTGCAAGGCCCAATGCAGATGTTCCGCCAGCAGCTCGCTCGCCCCTTGCAGGCGTTGCTGTAATGCCTGAATAATCTGCTCACTGGCTGGGGCGTTGCCCAGTGCCACCGCAATATTGCGCTGCCAGCGTTCATAACCGATACGACGGATGGCGCTGCCTTCGGTATTCTGCAAAAAGGTGGCTTCATCCCAGTCCAACAAGGTCAGTAACTGCGGTTGTTGCAGTGACGTGCGGGTATAAAAATCGGCTTCTTGGCTCAGTGGTGCCTGACGATTTACTGGGCACACCAACTGACAATCGTCACAGCCATAGATACGGTTACCCAGCAATGGGCGCAGGTCTTCGGGGATCGCGCCCGACAGTTCAATGGTCAGGTAGGAAATACAGCGGCGCGCATCTACCGTATAAGGCGCGACGATAGCGCCGGTCGGGCAACTGGTGATACAGGCCACACAACTGCCACAACCCTCAGCCAGCGGAATATCTACCGGCAAGGGCAGATTGATAAGCAACTCTCCCAGAAAAAACCAGCTACCGGCCTCACGACTCAGTAACAACGAATGCTTGCCGGTCCAGCCAATACCGGCTTTGGCGGCTAGTGGCCGTTCCAATATCGGCGCGGAATCCACAAATGGCCGAAAACCACAATCGCCCAGATTGGCCTCAGCCAGTGCTTGGTTAATCTGTTCCCCGAGTTTTTTTAAACGGTTGCGTAGTAATTTGTGGTAATCGCGGCCACCGGCGTAGCGGGAGATATAGGCTAATTCTGGGTCGCTAAGATTACTGGCAAAACCCGCATCAGGCGGCAGGTAATCCATACGTACCGCGATGACTCTTAACGTGCCGGGGTGCAGCTCCTGTGGCCTTGCTCGCATCATGCCATGCTGCGCCATATAGTGCATTTCACCGTGAAACCCTGCGTCTAGCCACTGCTGTAGCTTGGGCTCTTCGGCGCTTAAGTCGATATCACAGATCCCCACTTTGGCAAAACCCAGCTGTTGGCCCCAGGTTTTGATATCTCGGGCCAACTGATTTAACCAGTGAGGATCTATGGCGGTAGTAGACATGGTGTTTGGACAGCGGTAAAAGACTGAGCCTGATGATACCAATACTCGCGGTGACTGCCTAATGTAGGACGCTGCCTTGTATGGCACTTGAGTGCTATACTGCCGCCCATTTTCTGGTTTTCGGAGTTTTTTATGAGTCAAGTCGATGCCCAGTATCGTGAGCAGGCCCACACTGCTGCCATCAATATCTGCGCTTCTGTATTGCCAATGGATAAATTGCCCGCAGGTTTGAAAGACGCCTATGACAGTCTGTTTGAAGAACTGCTGGCGGACAAAGATGCCCAGTTTGCTGAAGCGTGGGTAAATCTGCCTGCGAGTGCCAGTAAACTGCTACCAAGACCCTGTTTCCACGGTTTTTATATCGCAGCAGCCTGGTTGCAACTGAGCATGATTGGACAGCGGTTAGCCGAGCAGGCCGAAGGTGAACGAAGCATTGATGAGCAGGAATATGCAGGCGTTTATGCGCGGATTGCCAAAGAAGCGCTGCGGGAAAGTGTGCGTAAAATTAAAAAGGCGCGTACAGACAGGCGCTTACTCAATAGCGTGCGACAAGTGATAGGTTTGCCGCAGTAAAAAAGCCCCGTCATTGACGGGGCTGCTGTGTTCGCGGGCAATTAGCGCCGATAGACGTAAAAGTCAGGATAGTGTTGGTAATGATGGCTGTTTCCTTTT
>NZ_JAFNJD010000044.1:0-40132 GCF_017368415.1 Shewanella sp. 4t3-1-2LB | reverse complement strand
ATATTTTAATCAATATGTATTTAAAAAATCTAATTAAAATATGAAAATAATAAAAATATCATTATTTATCAATCATTTATTAAAAATTTATACTAATTGAGTGATTTTTAAACTAAGAAAAATACTATATTAAAAATATTAAAATTTTATTTATTGTGGTTTTTGTTGTTATTTCTTTGAAACGTTTGAAAAGTAGTGATAATGACATAATTGTACGTGTGCCTAGCACTGAATTGTAGCTTTGTCAATAATGCGTTATGCTGAGTGTGTTGTCTGCCTCAAAACCCGCTTAAAGCTAAGGGTTTGATTGATTTGAGTCAAAACCGAGTGGTATAAAATGATGGCGAATTTTGGCAAATGCATTTAACCAACTCACTGATATTTAATATTTTATAAGTATCTCGGAGAGGGTGGGTTTTGAAGTAAAACACAAAATTCTGATGAAATGTGATTCGTGTCACGATGAGGCGGCAAAAACCTTATTTTTGAGGTTAGGGTTGCTGAAGTGCAGTTCTAGAATCATTTGGATGGTTTATCTGATGGAACAGCATCGGATAGAAATTTACAAATTTACTAACGCTATCCTACTCACCATCCGGTCATTTTAATGGGGATTGAAATGGACAGATGGAACACCATGTAAGGAGTCACAAATGATAGTTGGAGAGGTTGTTGAGCTATCGCGCTTCCAGTTTGCGCTGACAGCCATGTATCACTTCTTGTTTGTCCCCCTCACTCTGGGTATGACCTTCCTACTGGCTATTATGGAATCACTGTATGTGATGACTAATAAGCAGGTTTATAAGGACATGACCAAGTTTTGGGGTAAGTTGTTCGGTATCAACTTCGCGCTTGGGGTGGCTACCGGTTTGACTATGGAGTTCCAGTTTGGGACTAACTGGTCATATTATTCTCATTATGTTGGGGATATTTTCGGTGCACCACTTGCCATTGAAGGGTTGATGGCATTCTTCCTTGAATCCACTTTTGTGGGGATGTTCTTTTTTGGCTGGGACCGCATGTCTAAGCGTCAACATCTCACCGCAACGTGGCTGACTGCGTTGGGAACGAACCTGTCCGCTTTGTGGATCCTGGTAGCGAATGGCTGGATGCAGAACCCAGTTGGGTCAGTATTCAACTACGAAACCATGCGTATGGAGATGACCAGTTTCGCTGAGGTGCTATTTAACCCAGTAGCTCAGGTGAAATTTGTTCACACTGTGGCTTCTGGCTATGTGGCTGGTTCCATGTTTGTATTGGCTATCAGTGCCTATTACATTCTGAGAAAACGTGATCTGCCATTTGCCCGTCGTTCATTCGCGGTTGCTGCCAGCTTTGGCATGGCATCCATTCTGTCGGTAATTGTGCTGGGTGATGAATCCGGTTACCGCATGGGTGAAGTACAGCGTGTTAAGTTGGCTGCAGTAGAAGCTGAATGGCATACTGAACCGGCGCCAGCATCATTCACCGTATTCGGTTACCCGAACCAGAATGAGATGGAAACCGACTTCGCTATCAAAATTCCTTACGCTATGGGTATCATTGCCACCCGTTCTATCGATGAACAAGTGACCGGTATCCACGATCTGGTAAAAGAGCATGAAGCGCGCATCCGTAATGGTATGCAAGCTTATGCATTGCTGGAAAAACTGCGCACAGCTAAGAAAGATCCGAGTATTGTCGTTGATGCTGCCGACAAGGCTGCATTTGAAGAGAAGAAAGTGGATCTGGGATATGGGCTGTTGTTGAAACCTTACACTGAGAAAATTGTCGACGCTACTGATGAGATGGTGAAACAAGCGGCTAAGGATTCTATTCCTAATGTGGCACCGCTGTTCTACAGCTTCCGTGTCATGGTCGCACTCGGCTTCTTGATGTTGCTGGTATTTGCTGCCGCCTTCTGGCAGAGCACTCGTCATCAGATTGAAGAAAAGCCCTGGGTACTCAAAGCTGCCTTATACAGCTTACCACTGCCGTGGATTGCTATTGAGTGTGGTTGGTTTGTGGCTGAATATGGTCGTCAACCTTGGACTATCTCTGAAGTACTGCCAACTTATATGTCTGCATCAACCCTGAGTGTTGGTGATCTTTGGTTCAGTATCATTACTGCAACCTTGATCTACACCGTGTTGCTGGTTATCGAGCTGTATCTGATGATCAAATTTGCACGTCGTGGCCCCAGCAGTCTGAAGACAGGCCGTTATCACTTTGAAAAATTGGAAGCCTGAGCAGAGGGATTAGACCATGTTTGATTACGAAATATTGAGATTTATCTGGTGGGCACTGGTTGGTGTACTGCTGATTGGTTTCGCGGTAACAGACGGTTTTGACATGGGTGTTGGTGCGTTATTGCCCTTTATTGGTAAGGATGACACCGAGCGCCGCGTGATGATTAACTCCGTAGCACCGCACTGGGATGGTAACCAGGTATGGCTTATCACTGCCGGTGGTGCATTGTTTGCCTCTTGGCCAACTGTATACGCAGTTTCTTTCTCCGGGTTCTATGTGGCAATGATCTTGGTGTTAGCGGCATTGTGGCTGCGTCCGGTAGGGTTTGACTATCGTTCTAAGATTGAGAATCCAAAATGGCGTAAGACCTGGGATTGGTGCTTGTTTGTCGGTGGTTTTGTTCCGCCCCTGGTCATTGGTGTGGCCTTTGGTAATTTACTGCAAGGCGTGCCGTTCCACTTCGACGAATATCTGCGCCCCTACTACGGAACAAGTGATAGCAACTGGATCCTCAACCTGCTGTACCTGTTAAATCCGTATGGATTACTGGCTGGTTTGATCAGTGCTGCCATGTTCATGAACCAAGGCGCTTGTTGGTTACAGATGAAGACGGAAGGTGAATTGCGCAACCGTGTGGCTGGTGCTGCTCAGATCCTGTCATTAGCTGTTGTGGTGCTGTTTGCTGTGGCCGGTGTCTGGTTGGCTTATGGTATTGATGGTTATGTGATTAAGTCTGCCCTGGATGCTCACGCGGCCTCAGATCCTACCAATAAACAGGTTGCTATTGAGGCTGGTGCTTGGCTGGTAAATTACAGCAAGTATCCGTTGACCGTTATCTTCCCTGTGCTAGGTCTGGTATCACCGCTGCTGGTCATTGTTACCAGTCGGATGGGGCGTTCAGGATGGGCTTTCCTGTTTAGTTCGCTGACTATTGCGGGCGTCATTATGACTTGTGGTGTCTCTATGTTCCCGTTTGTGATGCCTTCTTCACTGGATCCAAACGTCAGTCTGACCATGTGGGATGCCACCGCTAGCCATCTGACACTTACCGTCATGACCTGGGTTGCCATCATCTTTGTACCCACTGTACTGGCATACACACTGTATACCTACTACAAGATGTACGGACGTATCGGTCGCCAGCATATTGAATCCAACAGTACTTCACTTTACTAAGGAGCAGCAGGTATGTGGTATTTCACTTGGGTATTAGGTCTGCTGCTGGCTTGTTCCTTCGGTATCATCAATGCGCTCTGGTTGGAAAATACAGAGAACATGGATAGAGAAGACGCGGATAAGTAAGCACTGCTGACCTCGGGAAAAAGCCCCTGATGCTATGTTGATCAGGGGCTTTTTGTGGGGTGAGAAAAGTGCGAAGTGTTGTGGATACGTGATTGGATAATGCGCTATCTGATTGCCCCATAGGAGTATATGCCGCAAGTTAACAAGCATTTTTAGGTGCGTCGCGAACGTTTCCTATAAGGTTAGTGACGGTCTTTTGCTACTCGGTTTTCTGAGATAAATTTTGGCGTGATTTATCGACTTTTTGTGGATAAATACTGCCTTTTCTAATTATGGCTATGATTTTATATTATTTCGAAAAATAGGTTGTTATTAGAATAATTGTCTAAAAAACTACTTTTCTTCAAAAGTTGAAATCATCAGATTTCGATTATTTAGCGTCATTTTATGCAGTTTAAAATGTCGCCGTTTTCACTGTCTAAAAGTTAACTACCGCACATTTTTAAACCTGCAAAAAATATGTATCTTATTGATTATGTGATCAATTATTCAATCATGTCGCTAGATGTATCAACGTGATTAAAAAGTTGATTTAAGTCAATGTTTGATGGTTAGAGTGGTGGCAGGGTAGGTGCGGTTGTTATAAAAATCACGAAAATTGATGCGGTATCAAGTCGCTATGGAGTGAGTAAATGAAAAAGAATATCCTGTCAGGATTGATAGTTGCTGCACTGTTTTCTGCTGCTGCACCGGCAATGGCTCATCAAGCTGGGGACATTATTGTTCGAGCTGGTGCCGTGGTGGTAGCTCCAAACGAATCAAGTGATAATGTGGTAACTCCAGATTTGGGAAATCTTGGAGAGTTTGACATTAACAACAACACTCAGTTGGGGTTAAATTTCGGATATATGTTGACCGACAACTTCGGGATCGAACTGTTGGCGGCAACCCCGTTTTCACATGATGTGAAATTGGCCGGCACTAAAATTGCGGAAACCAAACACCTGCCGCCAACCTTGGTTGCACAGTACTATTTTGGGACTGCCGAATCTCAGTTGCGTCCATATGTTGGTGTAGGTGTTAACTATACCAACTTTTTTGATAGTAAATTTACTAATGATCTGGGTGGTAAATTGTCAGATCTGAGCTTGGAAAATTCTTGGGGATTGGCCGCTCAGGTAGGGATTGACTATCAAATCAACAAAAATTTCCTCGTTAACGCTTCTGTATGGTATGCCAAAATCAATACTGATGTGAGCTTCAATTACCATTATGGTGTTGGCAATAGCAGTGTTGCCCCAGTGACTATTGATACTGACATCGACCCATGGGTTTATATGGTCAGTGTTGGTTACGTATTCTAATAGCCTGTTGGGGGCGAATAAAAAAGGCGCATTTAGCGCCTTTTTTATGTCTTATAAGTTGTTATTCAATGGCAGTGGGTTCTTTCGCTTTTTTCTTTTTCCAGTGACGAGTGTTGTAAATATATTCAGGCAGTAACAGGGTCAGCCAAGCAACCAGACGCCAACGCTTGGTGACGTACACTCGGCGTTTCCCTTTCAACAAAGCATCAACGACCTGGCGTGCCACCTCATCTACAGGCGATAACCAAATACGACTGTGCTGTAGTGCCGCCTTATCCAGCAGTCCCAGTTGGATATCGGTAATAGTGATGGGTAACTTCAGCCGTTGCGCATGCATAGACAGCCCTTCTAGGTAATTTTGCGCAAAGGCCTTGGCGGCGTGAAATGCCACACTGGGTCCACCGCGCAAACCCGCAATAGAGTTAATTGCGGCTATTTGGCCGACCCCTTGCTCGCGAAATAAGCGAAAGGCAGTATTGCAAATGGCGGCAAAGCCACGCACATCGACTTCTATAATTTCCTGTTCCAGCGTCCAAGGCAAATCAGGGTGATAAGAGTTAAGTCCAGTATTAACCAATACTAATCGTACCCCATCCATTTCTTGCCAGACTTGCTCCAGTTGCGGAATGAGTTGCTGCGGATCTTCAATTGATAGTTGGTAAACGTTAGCCGCAGATGGTAATTCAGTGGCAAATTCGCGGATGGTATCAGCGTCGTGCGCCAGCAATGCCAACTCAATGCCTTGGGCGGATAATTGCCTTGCAATCTCCTTACTCAACATTGAACTGGCACCGACAATAATGGCGGAGGTTTTAGACATAATGGCACTCTACTGCGGAAGATGGGTCTTATAATAGGGAGATAGTCGCGCCTTCTCAAGAATTAACAGTGGAAGTATAGACATCTAGAAGTCTTTATGTATGATTGTGATTATCTCTCCGTGTTAATAAGCCCTTCGACTGATGGCTGACCACAGGCCTGCAATAACCGGAGAGTCATGTAATCTCCAATAAACACCAAGAGGCGGATGATGCCCGTAAGAATTCCTGATAATTTGCCTGCAGCCGATGTGCTTGAATCTGAGAATATCTTTGTGATGTCTGAGAGCCGGGCCGCAATGCAGGACATTCGGCCGATGAAAGTGCTGATCCTCAATCTGATGCCCAATAAGATTGAAACCGAAACGCAGTTATTGCGGCTTTTAAGTAATACACCATTACAGGTGGATATTGATTTACTGCGGATCCACGACAAAGAATCCAAGCATACTCCTATGGATCATCTCAATACTTTCTACCGGGATTTTGAAGAGATTAAAGAGCGTAACTTTGATGGCTTGATCATCACCGGAGCGCCACTGGGTAAGCTGGATTTTGAAGAGGTCACCTATTGGGATCACATCAAAGAAGTTATTGATTGGTCGCAAACCCATGTTACCTCAGTGCTGTTTTTGTGTTGGGCGGCCCATGCTGGCCTGTTTCATCTGTACGGGTTAAAGCGGGAGATCCTTAATATCAAATGCTCCGGTGTGTTCGAGCATACCCGTGTGAAGGCCCATATCCCTTTGCTGCGTGGATTTGACGATGTATTTTATGCGCCTCATTCCCGTTATGCGCAAATGAATATTACAGAACTGAAAGCACATCCACAGTTGTCAGTCTTGGCGGAATCGGCAGAGGCTGGCGCTTATCTGGTCATAAGTAAGGATCACCGCAATCTGTTTGTCATCGGTCACCCGGAATACCGCAAAGGTACCTTACGGGATGAGTATTTTAGGGATCTTGCTGCGGGTATTGCACCGCAGATCCCGAAGAATTACTTTCGTAATGACGATCCCAATGCTGAGCCGATAGCCCGTTGGTTTGGTCATGGGAATCTGCTTATCAGTAATTGGCTTAACTACTACGTATATCAGTTAACACCATATGATCTGAGCGATCTCAGCGCGAAAACGCCTTGGGAACAACGTAACGCATAAACCTATACAAGCCACCGCCTAGGTGGCTTTTTTTTTGCTCAAGGTTTGTGAATCACCGCTAAATCTCCTAGACACCTTTTAGTTATCTCGCCAGTTTTAATCCCTTCCATTCCTTTATTCTCGACACGCAAATTTTTCAGCATGACCTAATATTAGACCAACGGCTAGTTGCTTTACGTTCGCGTAAACGTAATCCTTGCAATCATCGCTTAACTATAAAGGCTTCTTTTGGGGAGAAGACCATCACTATCAAGGGGGCGAAGATGGGCGTAACAATCACTGATGATGTAGTGATCGTCGCCGCACGGCGGACACCGATGGGCGGATTTTTGGGGAGTTTGGCATCGGTGCCCGCCCCACAGTTAGCCGCGACTGTGATTAGAGAACTGTTGCACAGTACACAGTTGCCAGCAGAGCGCGTTAGTGAAGTATTACTGGGGTGTGTGCTGCCAGCGGGGGTCGGGCAGGCTCCTGCGCGTCAGGCGGCCTTGGGGGCTGGTCTACCACTGTCGGTGGGGGCTACCACACTGAATAAAGTCTGTGGTTCTGGGATGAAGTCGGTAATGCTAGCGCACGATATGCTTCGCGCTGAAACGGCTGAGGTCGTTATTGCTGGCGGTATGGAAAGCATGAGCCGAGCGCCTTATATGCTGGATAAAGCACGTACCGGACAGCGCATGGGGCATGGTCGGCTGGTGGATCATATGTTTATTGATGGCCTGGAAGATGCCTATACCGGTGCATCCATGGGCAGTTTTGCGCAAAAAACAGCAGACGAATTTGGGCTGTGTCGCGCTGATATGGATGCGTGGGCGCTGACATCGCTAACGCGGGCAAAGGCCGCGATTGCCGAAGGCGCTTTTGCCGCTGAAATCGTAGCAGTAACGGTCAATGATCGGCGCGGAGATTATCAGATAGATACTGATGAACAGCCGGGCAACGCGAAACCAGAAAAAATTCCGACATTAAAACCTGCATTTGCGCAAGATGGCACTATCACTGCAGCTAATTCCAGTTCCATTTCAGATGGCGCAGCCGCTTTGATGCTGATGCGTCGTTCCTTGGCACAATCACTGGATTTACCGGTATTGGCCACTATCAAAGGCCACAGCAGCCATGCCCAGGCTCCAGCCCTGTTTACCACAGCACCTATTGGTGCAGTTGAAAAACTGCTGCAAAAACTCAACTGGACCACTGCCGATGTCGATCTGCTCGAAATCAATGAAGCGTTTGCTATGGTGACCATGCTAGCCATCAACGAGATGCGTCTAGACCCGGAGAAAGTGAATGTGAACGGTGGTGCCTGTGCTCTTGGTCATCCTATCGGCTGCTCTGGGGCACGCATTTTAGTCACGCTTATCCATGCGCTGAAACAACGTGGTCTCAAACGCGGTATTGCCACTTTGTGCATTGGTGGCGGTGAAGCGACTGCTATTGCCGTTGAGGTATAACACGGCACTTTCAACAGGACTCATCTCTTATGACAACGCTTATAAAACATTTTATTGCCGGTGAATTCACTGCCGGCCACGGCTCTCGCAGTATCAGCGTGACCAACCCGGCTGATAATCAACAAATTGCGCAGATAAATTGTGCCACCGCCGCAGAGATAGAACAGGCGATCAGCAGCGCTGCCCAAGCGTTTAAAGAGTGGCGCAAGGTTGCTGTTCCAGAGCGGGCGCGGCTGATGCTGCGTTACCAGCACCTGCTCAAGCAGCATCATGACGAATTGGCAACCATTCTTGCGAAAGAAACTGGCAAAACTTTTGCGGACGCGCGCGGCGATGTTTGGCGCGGCATCGAAGTGGTAGAACACGCATGCAATATTCCCTCTTTGTTGATGGGAGAAACAGTCGAAAACGTGGCAAGCGGGATTGATACCTACAGCATGATCCAGCCTTTAGGCGTCTGCACGGGTATCACCCCTTTTAACTTCCCGGCGATGATCCCGTTATGGATGTTTCCATTGGCGATTGCCTGTGGCAATACCTTTATTTTGAAGCCGTCGGAGCAAGACCCAATGACCGCGCAGCGGTTGGCCGAACTGTTTGAGCAAGCGGGAGCACCGAAAGGCGTGCTGCAACTGTTGCATGGCGACCGTGAAGTGGTTGATGCCTTGCTGTGTCATCCACAGATAAAGGCGATCTCCTTTGTTGGTTCGGTTGCGGTTGGGCGTCATGTCTACCAGACCGGTACTCAGCATCTGAAGCGGGTACAGGCATTTGCTGGTGCCAAAAATCATTGTGTGATCATGCCGGACGCCAATAAACAGCAAGTGATTAATCAATTGGTCGGCGCTTCTGTTGGTGCCGCCGGTCAGCGCTGTATGGCAATTTCGGTGGCCGTGTTTGTTGGTGATGCAAAAGCCTGGTTACCTGAATTACGAGATGCTATGGCGAAAGTGCGGCCGGGGCTTTGGAATGACTCGGAGGCGGGATTCGGACCGCTTATCAGTCCACAGGCTAAACAAAGAGTTCTGCAACTGATAGCACAGGGTAAAGCTGAAGGTGCCCAATGTTTGCTGGATGGTTCGAACGTCAGCGTGGCAGGCTATGAAGCGGGGAACTGGGTCGGCCCAACCTTATTCAGCGATGTTACCGAAGAGATGATATTGTATCGCGAAGAGATTTTCGGCCCAGTATTAAGCTGTATGGCCGTTGACTCATTGGCGCAGGCCATCGCGCTGGTGAATCGAAATCCTTATGGTAATGGTACATCGCTATTTACCGCCAGTGGCGCTGCGGCACGTAAATTCCAACATGAAATTGAAGTGGGGCAAGTGGGCATCAATATCCCTATCCCCGTGCCATTACCATTTTTCTCCTTCACTGGCTGGAAGGGTAGTTTCTACGGTGATCAGCACGCTTACGGTAAGCAAGCCGTACGTTTTTACACCGAGACTAAAACCATCACCAGTCGCTGGTTTGATGATGACATTTCTCACGCGCCCAATATGACAATCAATTTGCGCTGATAAATGAGGTTAAGTTGCAACAGGCGGTGACGTTGTCATCGCTGGGAGTATCTGATGGATTTTAATCTGAATGAAGATCAGCGCCAGTTTGTTGAGCTGGCTCGTCAGTTTGCCGCGGAAGAACTGGCACCACACGCGGCGAAGTGGGATGCCGAACATTACTTTCCCAAAGCGGTCATTCAGCGCGCTGGTGAATTGGGGTTTTGTGGTCTATATGCCGCGGAGGACTGTGGTGGTCTGGGGCTATCGCGGTTAGACGCAGCGTTAATTTTTGAACAATTGGCGCAGGGTTGTACTACGACAACTGCCATGATCACCATCCACAATATGGCAACCTGGATGCTGTGCCATTGGGGCAGTGCGGAGCTAAAAAGTACCTGGGCTGAAAGTCTTACCTCCGGGCAGAAACTGGCCTCTTACTGTCTGACTGAACCGGGTGCTGGAAGCGATGCAGCGTCACTGACCACCCGCGCAACTCGGGACGGTGACGAGTATCTGCTCAACGGCAACAAATGTTTTATTTCCGGTGCAGGTGCCACGGAGTTGCTAATAGTGATGGCTCGCACGGGGGCTGCTGGTGCCAAAGGCATCTCGGCGTTCGCTGTTCCTGCCGATGCTCAAGGTGTCAGCTATGGCAAGGCGGAAGAAAAGTTAGGTTGGAATGCCCAACCGACACGGCAGATAAGTTTCGAGCAAGTGCGTATTCCTGCGGGTTATCGCTTAGGGGATGAGGGGCAAGGTTTCAATATGGCGATGAAAGGGCTCGATGGCGGACGTATCAACATTGCCGCATGCTCTGTGGGAACGGCGCAGGCGGCGTTACAGCAGGCACTTGGTTATATGCAGGATCGTCAGCAGTTTGGTAAGCCATTGGCAGCATTTCAGGCATTGCAGTTCAAACTCGCCGATATGGCGACAGAACTGGTGGCTGCGCGGCAAATGATGTACCTAGCAGCCAGTAAACTAGACGAACAAGCTGCTGAAGCAACCGCATACTGCGCTATGGCAAAACGTTTTGCCACCGATGCCGGATTCGCTATCTGTGACAGTGCGTTGCAGATCCACGGCGGTTACGGTTATATCCGCGAATATCCGTTAGAACGGCATTTCCGTGATGTGCGAGTGCACCAGATCCTTGAAGGTACCAACGAAATCATGCGGCTGATTATCGCTCGGCGATTGCTGGAGCAAGACAGTGCGCTGGCCCTGTAACCGGAGTGTTTATGTTACCGTCAATCGCTGAAATTGAAGGCCACTGCGCCGTTATCACCATCAATAATCCGCCAGCCAATACCTGGACCTTAGTCAGCTTGCAACAGCTGCGAGATACCATTAACCAATTAAATCAGGATCCTGACATTCGTGCTCTGGTCATTACCGGCGCTGGTACGAAATTTTTCTCTGCTGGCGCGGATCTCAAACAGTTTGCTGATGGCGATAAAGGAAATGCTGCCACTGTGGCTGCTGCATTCGGCGCTGCCTTTGAAACGCTGAGTGCTTTTCGCGGAGTATCGATTGCCGCCATTAATGGTTATGCCATGGGCGGTGGGCTGGAAGTGGCTTTGGCTTGTGATATCCGCTTGGCTGAAGAACAGGCACAACTGGCGCTACCGGAGGCCAGTGTCGGCTTGTTACCTTGTGCCGGTGGTACCCAGAATCTTACCGCGTTGGTGGGAGAGGGTTGGGCCAAACGGATGATCCTTTGTGGTGAGCGGCTGAGTGCAGCCAAAGCAGTCACCATCGGTTTGGTGGAAGAGGTGGTCGCAACCGGTACGGTATTGCAGCATGCGTTGGCATTAGCGGGCAAAGTGGCTAACCAAAGCCC
The DNA here is from genome assembly GCF_017368415.1 of Shewanella sp. 4t3-1-2LB. Lineage (NCBI taxonomy): Bacteria > Pseudomonadati > Pseudomonadota > Gammaproteobacteria > Alteromonadales > Shewanellaceae > Shewanella > Shewanella sp. 4t3-1-2LB. The sequence goes on along the minus strand of NZ_JAFNJD010000044.1, from coordinate 28,520 downwards.
GGCCAGTGTTAGCGCCTGTAAACAATTGATCCAATCCGGCCGCAAGATGCCGCATAGCCAAGCTTTACCGCTGGAGCGTGAATTGTTTGTGGCGCTGTTCGGTACTGAAGACCAGCAGGAAGGTGTCAATGCATTCTTAGAAAAACGTCCGGCACATTGGCGCAATGCTTAAGGAGAATATCTGTGGAACAGGTGCTGTTTAAAACCCTGGAAACTGTCAGTGGTAAACACATAGGTGTTGCTACACTGAATGCAGAAAAATCACTTAATGCGTTGGATTTGCAGATGGTGCGGCTATTGGCAAAACAGCTGCAACGTTGGCGACAGGAACCGCAGATTGCCGCCGTGGTGCTGGATGCTACTGGTGATAAAGCGTTTTGTGCTGGTGGCGATGTCCGGGCACTGTATCAGGCGCAGCAAAGTAATCCCGGTAGTTTTACCCATGAAGCCCGTTTATTTTTTGAAGAGGAATATCGGCTGGATTATCTGCTCCACACCTTCGGCAAGCCGATACTGGTGTGGGGCGATGGTATCGTAATGGGGGGCGGACTCGGCCTGATGATGGGCGCCAGTCATCGCATTGTGACTGAGCGTTCCCGGATTGCCATGCCGGAAGTGACCATCGGTCTGTACCCTGATGTCGGTGGCAGTTATTTTCTCGGGCGATTGCCAGGTAAAATGGGTCTGTTCTTAGGGCTGACGGCCTACAATCTCAACGCCGCCGATGCACGCTACTGTGGCTTTGCCAATCATTTTTTGGCTGCTGCCGACAAACAGCGGTTGCTCGACGCCATGAGTACCCTGAGTTGGGGCGACAACCACACCCTAAACCATCAAAAACTACATGATTTGCTTACCATGCTTGCGACCAACTGCAGCGAACATCCCGGTAGCAGCAGGCTCAAAGCCCATCAGCAAGTGATTGATGCACTGATGTCGGGAACACTTGCTGAAGTACTGCAAAAAATGCATAGCCTGACGTCGGATCAGCCATGGTTGCTAAAAGCGCGTGACACCATGCTGAGTGGGAGTCCACTTAGTTGGGCGTTGGCTTGGCAACAGGCGAATCTGGGGCACAGCATGAAGCTAGCTGACTGTTTTCGTATGGAGTTAGGTTGGAGTTTGAACTGTTGTGCTATTGGTGATTTTTGTGAAGGTGTCAGAGCCTTATTAGTTGATAAGGATCGTTCACCGCAATGGCGCTACGGTAATGGTCGCTTGCCACCGCAGGAGGCGGTAGACGCATTACTGGCCAACCCTTTCCCGCATGAGCATCCACTTGCCGACCTTTGAAGGCCTATTGAAACAGGAGAATACAATATGAGTACTGTCGCATTTATTGGTTTAGGCAATATGGGACTGCCAATGGCTATCAACCTGCTGCATAAAGGTTTTAACGTACGTGCCTTTGATTTGGTCGCCGATGCGGTCGCTGCTATTGCTGCTAAGGGCGCCACTGCCTGCCACAGCGCCGTGGACGCAGCGACTGGCGCTGATGTGGTGGTGTCTATGTTACCGGCAGGCAAGCATACCCGAGCGTTATACCTCGGGGATAGCGACAGTGAAGGGCTATTGCAAACAGTGGCCGAAGATACACTGTTAATTGATTGTTCAACGATTGATGCGGCTACAGCTAAAGAGGTGTCGCTGAGCGCCGAGGATAAAGGTTTCGATTTCGTCGATGCGCCCGTTTCTGGCGGTACAGCAGGCGCTACTGCGGGCACGCTGACCTTTATCTGTGGTGGTAATGTTGCAGCAGTAGAACGCGCCAAACCCATTCTCAGCGCTATGGGCTGCAATATTTTTCATGCGGGTGGCCCCGGCAGCGGACAATTGGCCAAAATCTGCAACAATATGTTGCTGTCGGTATTGATGGTTGGTACCAGTGAAGCGCTCAGTATGGGTATCGATAACGGTTTGGATCCTAAGGTGCTGTCAGATATCATGAAGGTCAGTAGCGGCGGCAACTGGGCGCTGGAAAAATACAATCCATGCCCTGGAGTGATGCCAGAAGTGCCTGCATCTAAAGGCTATCAAGGCGGTTTTATGGTCGATTTGATGGTAAAAGATCTGGGGTTAAGTCAGGAAACGGCGCTCAAGAGTTTGTCAAGTACACCAATGGGCGCGTTAGCTCGAGCCCTGTTTGTGGCACACGCGCGTAACGGTAATGGTCGCCGCGATTTTTCCAGTATATTTGAGCAGTTCTGCAATAAAAAAGCATAATCACAAGGAATTTGGGATGGAGATTAAAGGTAAGGTGGTGGCAATTACCGGTGGTGCCGGTGGTTTGGGGTTTGCCATGGCACAACAACTGGCAGCTGCCGGGGCCAGACTGGCACTCATCGATCTTGACCAACAGAAGCTGGAACAAGCCTGTGCGATGTTGGGTGATACCGAGGTGCAAGGGTATGCCGTTGATATCACTGACGAGGAGGATGTGATTGCGACCTTCCGTTTCATCCTAGAGGACTTCGGGCAACTCAATGTGTTGGTCAATAATGCTGGCATTTTGTTAGATGGTATGTTGCTGAAAGCAAAAGAAGGGCAAGTGACTGAACGTATGTCGCTCGCGCAATTCCAAGCGGTGATTAATGTGAACCTCAGCGGCAGTTTTCTATGTGGTCGTGAAGCCGCTGCTGCGATGATTGAATCGGCGCAGCCAGGCGTGATTATCAATATATCTAGCCTAGCTCGCCACGGTAATATTGGGCAAAGTAACTATGCGGCCTCCAAAGCCGGTGTTGCATCGTTGGCGGTAGGCTGGGCCAAAGAGCTGGCGCGCTATCAGATCCGCGCCGTGGCGATTGCTCCAGGGGTGATAGCCACTGATATGACCGCGGCGATGAAACCAGAAGCGTTAGCAAGGCTAGAAAAGGCTGTGCCAGTTGGCCGTCTTGGGCAGGCAGATGAAGTAGCGGCCACTGTTAAATTTGTCATTGAAAACGATTATATCAATGGCCGGATAATCGAAGTCGATGGTGGTTTATCGCTGTAACTGCTAGCTGCTGACGCCAGTCAAAATCCTGACTATTCCCATTCGTGACAGAATGTTCTAACGTGGGGAGTAATCAGGATTTTTTGTTGTCTGCGCTCTCTGTCCAAGATGAACGTTGACATACTTCCTTTGAGCCTGAACAATTCGCGCTGATGAGAAAAATTATTTAGAGGTTAAGCATAGTTAATGCACTGGCTGGAAACTGGATTAAAGCGCATCATGCTGGTGCTGGGATGCTTGGGTGTCGTCGTCATATATGGTGGATTTTTTTACTTATTATTCAGTGGCCGTTCCACTGCTGCCATCAATTGGTTTTATTTGATTTCTCCCTGGTTATGCATTTTCTTTGGCTTGTCGAAGCGCCAGCAGCACCAGGTAATACAGTGGTTTCTCGATAAATTTAACAGCAAGCACTAAAAAGCCGCGGCCGGCGGAATACATATTGAGGGAAAATTCATGATTACCGTGGGAGCTATGGTAAGGGGGCTGAGTTTGGCGGCGTTGGTGTTGCTGCAGACATCCTGTAGCCAACAAGCGCCGGCTGAAGTAACCGCAACCGAAGGGAAAGCTACTGTGCAAATATCCGCCTATGGTACATGGACATCGCCATTAACTGCCGAAGATGTGTTTGGTCAGGCTGTTACCATTGGCCAGTTGCAAAGCGTTGATGGCGCAATTTATTTCAGTGAGTCCGATCCCAAGCAGGGCGGACAAATGGGAATTAAAAAATTGGCTGCTGATGATCAGGTAACCGAGGTCGTCCCCGCAGCGTTTGGCGTTGGAAGCCGCGTACATGAATATGGGGGGGCGCCTTATCTGGCCATCGGCAACAGTATTTTCGTTACCCGCATGGCGGATCAGCTGTTTTATCGGATTGCGCCTAATCAGGAGCCGGTAGCGCTGACGCCTCAAGGTACCCGTCATGCCGATTGTATTTCATATTCGAAAGGCTCGCGTATTATCTGTGTCCGGGAAGATCACCGGCTTGCTGGCGAAGCCAAAGCGAGTCTGGTGACCATTAATCTGAATTTTGCGGGTGAAGGCGATACCTTTGTCGATGGTCACGATTTTTTCAGTTCCCCAACAATTAACCCAGACAACACCCAACTTGCCTGGATAGCTTGGGATCACCCCAATATGCCTTGGGATAATACCCAGTTATGGGTCGGTGAGCTAAATCGTAAAGGCGAAATTAGCAATGTGCATCAAATCGCGCCGAAGCTCAAAGGTGCTGTGATGCAACCGCTTTATGCGCCGGATGGGCAACTCTACTTTATTGCCGATTATGACAACTGGTGGAATTTGTATCGGCTCAAGGCTGATGGCAGCATTGAGCAAGTCACTAAACTGCAAGGCGAAATAGGGGAGCCTGCGTGGGTGTTTGGCGAACATGCCTATGCATTCGAAAACGCTCACAGTGTGGTGTTCAGTTATCATCAGAATGGCAATATTCACTTGATGCGTCAGGATGTGAATAGCGGCACCAGTGAGGAACTGGCCACTGATTTTGCGGAGGTCGGACAACTGATCAGCGCAGATAACGGTGTCTATTTTGTCGGTGCCAAAGCGACGCCTGAGCGCGGTATTTACAAGGTATCTGGCCGCGGAACAGAGCTAGTGTATGCCCCGCCCATCAAAGGGTTAGAACCAGATTATATTGCTAAGCCAGTTTCGATGAGTTTTGATACCAGTGACAGGCAAAAGGCGTACGGCTATTTTTATCAGCCGCAAAACCCGTTATACAGCGCTCCTCAAAATAGCAAACCACCTTTGATTATGATGTTACATGGTGGTCCCACAGCCGAAGCGAGTAGCGCCTACAGCAGTGCCATTCAATATTGGACCACCCGCGGCTTTGCAGTATTTAACCTCAACTACCGAGGCAGTACTGGCTATGGCCGAAAATATCGCCAGAGTCTTTACGGTAAATGGGGTGTTGCCGATGTGGAGGATGCTGTCAATGCTGCCAGATATTTGGTCGATGAAGGATGGGTTGACCCTAACATGTTAGCCATTCGTGGCGGCAGCGCGGGTGGTTTCAGCGTGCTATCGGCGTTGGCATTTCATGACAGTTTTAAAGCCGGTACCAGTTATTTTGGCATTAGCGACATTGAGATACTGGCAAAAGAGACCCATAAGTTTGAGTCGCGTTATCTGGATCAACTGATTGGCCCTTACCCCGCAGCGAAACAGATTTATCATGACCGCTCCCCACTTTACCATCTGCAGGGGTTGAATGAGCCTTTGCTGTTGCTCCAAGGGTTAGATGATAAAGTGGTGCCACCTAATCAATCGGAGTTGATTTACCAGGCGGTGAAAGCTAAAGGTGTGCCGACGGCTTTTATTGGCTTTGACGGTGAAGGACATGGTTTCCGTAAACCCGCTAATAATATCCGGGCGTTACAGTCAGAGTTATCTTTTTACGGCCAAGTTTTTGGTTTCACCCCCGCCGGAGATTTACCTGCGTTAACACTGGATAATGCCGCGGCACTGCCGAAACCTGTCGACGCTCAGTGATGGCAACAGCTTTTGCCGGACAAGCCTTCAATAATAGGGCAGTCCGGTGAATCGCCACCGTGGCATTGATTAACCAATTCACTCAATTCGGCGTGTAAGTCTGCCAAGCTAGCCATGCGCTGCTCCAGCACTTTCAGGTGTTCACTGGCTAGGCGTTTGACATCGCTGGCGCAACGTTGCGGGTCGTGTTTAAGCTGTAATAAATCTTTGCACTCTTCAATACTAAAGCCGAGTTCCCGACAATGTTGCACAAATTGCAGCGCTTCCAGTTGTGAGCTGTTGTACTCCCGATAACCGTTGTCTCCGCGCTCAGCCTGTACTAAACCGATATCGTGGTAATAACGGATACTCTTGATACTTAATCCGGTTGCTTTGGCTACATCACCGATTTTCATATGGCAACTCCTGTGATCTATCGCTGAACTTTTATAGTGGACAATCTTATCACACTTGACTCTCCAGTTACTGGAGACTTTAACCTTTATGACATCGAATTACATGAGCAGTTAGCACGTAAACTGTTTAGGAGCACAAGATGAAGGTTTACCAGTTTCATATCGATAATATGCACTGTGGTGGTTGTGCCCGTAAGATCCAGGCGTTATTTGCCGAAGAACCAGGAGTGAGTGTGACTACGGATGTTGATAGCAAATCATTGACCCTGACGCTAAGCGATGAGGCAACGCTCGATGAAACACAAGCCCGTGACCGTCTAGAACAGGTGGATTATCCAGCAACTGCTGCCAGTCATTGGCATCATTTTAAGGTCGCTGATATGAATTGTGGTCACTGTGAAGCCACTATTCGTAAAGCGTTGGCAGATGCCGATGACGTGACCGTGGACTTGTCCACTAAGCAAGTTTCGGTGCTGAGTCAGCAAGATGATGCATCATTGCTGGGCTTGATTACCACTGCTGGATTTACGCCTGAGCCTTGGACCGAAACCGCGGCGACTTGGCATGAGTATAAAGTGCCGGATATGACCTGTGGTCATTGTGAAGCCACTATTCGCAAAGCGTTGGCAGATGCCGATGAGATAAAAGTTGACCTGCCGACCAAGAAAGTTGCCGTGTTGAGTTCATTGGACGATGGGCAACTATTAGCAAGTATTCAAACTGCGGGTTATAGCCCTGAAATGTGGTCTGCAACGGAGGACAACTCGCACCCAAAATCTGAAGGAGCCTCAGTCGCTGCTGCGGCTCCGCAGCCTGAAGATAAAGCCAATACTAAAACCGAGACAACAACGTCTGACGCCACTGTTACCCCTGATGCAGCAATGGCTGACGGAGTGTTGATGTTTGTACCAGACATGAGCTGCGCCAGTTGTGTGGTGAAAATTGAAAAGGCATTTGCCAACGCCGGGGTTGAGGCCAGAGTTAATCTGGCAGACAAGCAGGTGAGCGCGGCCCACGGAGTATCGGTCGCCGATGCGCAGCACATTCTTGCCAGTGCCGGTTATCGTGGTGAAGTGGTTACCGATGCTGCCAACGCGATGGCTGATAAGGCGGCCCATGATGCTAAGGAATACCGCACTCGAATCATCCAGTCGATGCTGACGCTTGGTGTGGGTATTCCGTTGATGCTCTGGGGCATGGCTGGTGGCGACATGACAGTGCATAGTGACAGTTCCCGCTGGGGGTGGGGCCTGGTGTCGCTGTTGTGTTTGTTGCTGCTTATTAGTTGTGGTGGCCATTTCTATCAAGGCATGTGGCGTGCATTAAAGGCCAAAAGCGCCAATATGGACACCTTGATAGCCTTGGGAACCGGTTGTGCCTGGCTGTATTCTTCAGCCGTTGTGCTGTTCCCAAGTTGGTTCCCTGACGGCACTCGCCATGTCTATTTTGAAGCCAGTGTCATGATCATCGGTTTAATCAATCTTGGTCACGCGCTGGAGCTGCGCGCACGTGGCAAAACCAGTGAAGCGGTACAAAAACTGTTGGGGTTGCAGGCGAATACGGCGCTGCTGGTTACCGACAACGGTGACAAGGTTATGCCCATCAGCGACCTGAAGCCTGGCGATATCCTGCGCTTACGTCCGGGTGACCGGGTGGCACTGGACGGTGAAGTCGTCAACGGCGAGTCATTGCTAGACGAATCCATGTTGACCGGTGAACCCATGCCCGTCAAGAAGACCCAGGGCTCTGTTGTTAGCGCTGGCACAATTAATGGTGATGGTTCCCTCACTTACCGTGTAATGGTGGGGCCTAAAGATACCCGGTTGGCAAAAATCATCGCCTTAGTGCAGGAGGCGCAGACCTCCAAAATGCCGATCGGGCGGTTGACGGATAAAATCGCCGGGGTGTTTGTGCCTGTCGTGGTGGTGATTGCCGTGTTGGCAGCACTTATCTGGTATCTCGTCGGCCCGGCGCCACAACTGTCGCACGCATTGGTGGTACTCACTAGCGTGCTGATCATTGCTTGTCCCTGTGCCTTGGGACTGGCGACGCCAATGTCGATTATGGTGGCTGTTGGTCGGGCGGCGCAGATGGGGGTGCTCATCAGAAATGGAGAAGCCTTGCAGGTCGCCAGTAACGTTAGCTGCGTAGTATTGGATAAAACCGGTACAGTTACTGAAGGTAAACCACAACTGGTTGCCATCCATGCCATTGAGGCCGCCGAGCTAGACGAAGCGGAATTGATACAAGCAGTGGCCAGTTTAGAGCAGCAATCGGGGCATCCATTAGCTCAGGCATTTTTGGCGGCCGCTAAAGTCCGCGATACCGCGGTGGTTGAACCTCAGCAATTTGCATATCGCCAGGGTCAGGGCATTGTTGGCTCTATAAACCAACAGCAATGGTTAGTAGGGAACAGCAAATTGCTGGATGCCTTTGATGTCGCTATCAGCCCAACTGCGCAATCGCAACTGGATGATGCGGCAAGCTTTGGGCAAACCCCGGTGTTAGCAGCAAAGAATGGCAAACTTTTGGCCATTCTGGCAATTAGCGATCCTCTGCGAGCAGATGCCAAGACGGCATTGGCAGCGTTGCGACAGCAAGGTAAAAAACTGGTGTTGTTGTCTGGCGATAATCAACACACCGCCGATGCGGTCGCCAAGCAATTGGGCATTGACCAAGTGATTGCCGGAGTGTTGCCAGATGAAAAACAGGCCTGGGTGAAAAAACTGCAGCAACAGGGAGAGGTGGTCGCTATGGTCGGGGACGGCATCAATGATGCGCCAGCATTGGCGGCGGCGGACGTGGGGGTTGCGCTTGGCAGCGGCACTGAAGTGGCGATTGAAAGCGCCGATCTGACGTTATTAAACCCGCGACTGGAAAATCTGGCACAGGCGTTTGCTTTATCCAAGGCTACCTTGGGCAATATCAAACAGAATCTGTTTGGTGCTTTCCTCTATAATAGTTGCGGTATTCCTATTGCTGCCGGGGTGTTATATCCGCTGTTCGGCGTGCTATTAAGCCCAGTGATTGCTGGTGCGGCGATGGCGTTGTCATCATTAACCGTTGTCACTAATGCTAATCGGCTACGCCACCAGAAATTGCAATAATCGACACCAAGCCCGCTATTTTCTGCGGTAGCGGGCTTTTGTCAGACAAGTGTCATGGCGCTGCGGTTGATAAATTCGCCGATGCTGTTTATAGTGACGCGCTTTATCCGCCAGCCTCAGCGCTGGCTGAATTTTTCATCCTTACAGCGACAAATTTGGAATTTCTGACGTGATCACAACCGCGAATATCACCATGCAGTTCGGCGTAAAGCCCCTGTTTGAAAACATCTCCGTCAAGTTTGGTGACGGTAACCGCTATGGCTTGATTGGCGCCAATGGGTGCGGTAAGTCCACCTTCATGAAAATCCTTACCGGTGAGCTGGAACCTACATCGGGTAATGTGTCATTGGATGTCAATGAACGCCTTGGCAAGCTGAACCAGGATCAATTTGCCTATGAAGAATTCAGTGTAATTGATACTGTGATCATGGGCCATAAAGAGCTCTGGCAAGTGAAGCAAGAGCGTGACCGTATCTATTCGTTACCGGAAATGAGCGAAGCAGATGGTATTAAGGTTGCCGAACTGGAGATGGAGTTTGCCGAGATGGACGGTTACACTGCAGAGTCTCGGGCGGGGGAACTGCTACTGGGTGTTGGGATCCCACTGGAGCAACATTTTGGCTTGATGAGTGCGGTTGCTCCAGGCTGGAAACTGCGCGTGTTGTTGGCACAGGCGTTGTTTGCTGACCCCGATATTTTGCTGCTCGACGAACCCACCAACAACTTGGATATCGATACCATTCGCTGGTTACAAGAAACCTTGAACCAGCGTAACAGCACTATGATCATCATTTCTCATGACCGTTATTTCCTCAACTCTGTCTGTACCCATATGGCGGATCTGGATTATGGCGAATTGCGGATCTACCCAGGCAACTACGATGAATATATGACGGCGGCGTCGCAGGCGCGTGAGCGCTTGCTGGCAGACAATGCCAAGAAGAAAGCCCAGATTGCTGAATTACAAACCTTCGTTGCCCGCTTTTCCGCGAACGCTTCTAAGGCAAAACAGGCAACCTCCCGCGCGCGGCAGATTGATAAAATCAAACTGGATGAAGTTAAGGCATCCAGCCGTGTTAATCCCTATATCCGCTTTGAGCAGGACAAGAAGTTGTTCCGCAATGCGCTGATTGTCGAAAACCTCAGTAACGGCTTTGACCACCCGTTGTTCAATAACGTTAACCTGATTGCCGAAGTGGGCGAGCGCATTGCCATTTTGGGTGAAAACGGTGCGGGTAAAACGACCTTGGTGCGCACGCTAATCCATGATTTACCACAAAAAAGCGGTACTATTCAGTGGTCAGAAAACAGCAGTATTGGTTATTACGCACAGGATCATGCTGACGATTTTGAGAACGATATGAATTTGTTCGACTGGATGAGTCAGTGGCGCCGTGAAGGGGATGACGACCAAGCTGTGCGCGCAGTCCTGGGGCGAATGCTATTCAGTGCCGATGATATCAAGAAGTCGGTCAAGGTGCTGTCTGGTGGCGAGCAGGGTCGCATGCTATTTGGCAAGCTGATGTTGCAGAAACCCAATATTCTGGTGATGGATGAGCCGACTAACCATCTGGATATGGAATCGATTGAATCGCTCAACAACGCGCTGGAAATGTACGAAGGAACCTTGTTCTTCGTCTCTCATGACCGTGCGTTTGTGTCGTCACTGGCAAATCGGATCATCGAAATTTCCGCGCGCGGCGTGACAGACTTTAAAGGCCGCTACGACGAATTTTTGGCCAGCAAGGGCATTGACGGTTGAATTAGCCAATTGTCTTATAAAGGCCTGCCAATGCAGGCTTTTTATCTGGCACGTTTAAATATTGCGCCAGTCGCTGAATGCGGCTTTGGCCTTTTGTAGCTTTGCATATGCCTGTAACAGGCTCTGGTGTTTATTAAAACTCAGTAACCCTCCGGTTTTGGGCAGATCATAAGCGGCAATTTGACCGTTGATATGCTGCAACGCCAATGTCACATCATGCTCGGTAAATAAACGGCGGAATTTCGGCAGATACTCCTCTGGTTCCCGGTCTTCTGCCTGCATCTGCAAAAGGGCCAGCAATGCGTGATAAAAGCGTAAACGGGGCTGTTTTTCTGCCGAGATGCCATAAGCATTGAAATCCACGGTCCACTGCGCCCAATCTTGAGCGTCTTGTAGTTCGTTCAACGCTAACGCCAACAAACAGCGCAGCTCGCCAATACGCAATGTTGCCCATGCACTATTAGCGTCTACTGCAATGCACAACAACTGATCCAGCGGTTGAAACTCATCTAAATCCAAGGCATCAATTTCGGCCAGAACCTGCTCAGCTTTGTGCGCATCTGTCGGGACTTGTAACCACTGCTCAATCAGCGAACGGAGCCGCATCGCTCGGTTGTTATTGGCAAATGACAGGTCATCCACCGGATAGATCTCTGAATAGCCAGGCACCAGTATGCGGCAGGCATAGGTCTGTAGGTGGCTGTAATCTGCGATGTAAACTTCGGCGCTTTCATCCTGAAATTTTGCCAGTAGATGTGCAAACTCTTCTTCAGTTGAGCCGCTAAAGTTCCAGTCACTAAAGGGATAATCGGCGGTTTCACGGAACAGATCCCAAGAGACTAAGCCGGATGAGTCAATAAAGTGAGTTTCCAGATTGGTGTGATCTGCTACCTCATCATTGTCGAATGACGGCGATGGGAAAATATCAAGATCTTTCAGGCTCCGGCCTTGCAGCAGTTCTGTGACTGTACGTTCCAATGCCACTTCAAAGCGTGGATGTGCACCAAAGGAGGCAAAGCAGCCACCATTTTGTGGATTGAATAAAGTGACGCAGATAACTGGATAACGACCGCCTAATGAGGCATCAAAGCAGGTGATTGGAAACCCTTCAGCTTCCAACGCCGCAATTGCTTGTTGGACTTTGGGGAAACGTGCCAGTACCTCAGTCGGAATTTCCGGTAACGAAAGGCATTCGGCAATAATCTTATTTTTAACATAGCGCTCAAAGCACTCAGATAACGCTTGGGTACGAGCTTCGGTCTTGCTATTGCCCGCTGACATCCCATTACTGACATAAAGATTGCCGATAATATTCATTGGAATATATACCAGCTCGCCATCAGACTGCCGCTCAAATGGCAAGGCGCAGATGCCACGTTGTGGATTACCTGATTGCACATCAATCAGCGTGGCAATATCTAAATCTTGTTGCGGGTCGTAATGCCGCCATAAATAGTCGTCAAGTAACCCTTCGGGTCTGGTGTCACTCACTGGAAACCATCTTTCATTGGGATAATGCACAAATGGGGCATTCGCTAGTGCTTCCCCGAGATGAAAATCGGCAAAAAAGTAATTGCAGGCAAGCCGTTCAAAATACTCACCCAGTGCACTGGCAAGTGCTGCATCACGGCTGGCACCTTTACCGTTGCTGAAACATGCCGGACAGTTACGATCACGAATGTGCACTGACCAGACATTTGGAACCGGATTCAGCCACGAAGCCTGTTCAATATCGAAGCCAAGATTTGCCAGCCGCTGTTGCATGGTATTGATCGACGTTTCCAGCGCTTCGTCTTTACCGGGGATGTATGTCAGAGTCATTAAAAGCCTTGCGAGATTATCGGTGCGAGGGGGCGCATGTTAGCACAGCTGCGATGTTTCTTGGCAATCATTATCATTCAACAAGTGTGGCAAGCCTGTGAATACGCCAATTGTTACCAGAGGTAACAGCTTGCACATACAGGTTTTTTATCAACGGCTTGACTGCTAGAATGACCTCCAATTTTTTAGTCTGTTGCAGCCAGCGGCTGCCGGGGTTCGGTCACTTGGAATTTTTATACGATTACGGATTGTTTTTGGCAAAGGCAATTACCATCGTGCTAGCAGTTGCTGCGGTGGTGTTATTAGTCGTTGCGGCTTCGATGAAGCAAAAACATGAGCGTGGCGAGCTGAAATTGACTCATATCAGTGAGGAACTGCAGTCACTGCGGCATCATCTGAAGGCAGAGTTATTGGATAAAAAGGCCTTTAAAGCCTATGAAAAACAACATAAAGCGGAGCAGAAAGCGAAAGATAAAGACCAGCAGTCCGCTGATAGCACTAAACCACGAGTATTTGTGCTGGAATTTAAAGGGGGCATTGAAGCCTCTGAAGTGGCTTCGCTGCGGGAAGAGATTTCTGCGGTGCTGGCAATCGCCGAAAAATCTGATCAGGTGCTGGTTAACCTAGAAAGTGGCGGCGGTATGGTACACGGTTACGGTTTAGCCGCCAGCCAGTTGGAGCGCGTCAGACGTGCCGGATTACCGCTGACGGTGTGTGTGGATAAAGTTGCCGCCAGTGGTGGCTATATGATGGCCTGTGTCGCGAATCATATTGTTGCGGCGCCCTTTGCGATTGTAGGTTCCATCGGGGTGGTTGCTCAAATACCTAATTTCCATCGGTTGCTGCGCAAACATGATATCGATTATGAACAGCACACAGCTGGGGAATTCAAGCGGACTTTGACCTTATTCGGAGAAAATACCGATGAAGGACGCGCTAAGTTCCAGGAAGAACTGGAACAGACGCACGAATTATTTAAGGGATTTGTGAGTAATTTCCGACCACAGTTAGACGTCGCCAAGGTGGCCACGGGGGAACATTGGTACGGACAACAAGCAGTAGCGTTGGGATTGGTGGATGAGATTGGCACCAGTGATGATCTGCTGATGAAATTGGCGGACGAGAAACAGGTGATTAAAGTGCGTTATCAGATCCGTAAAAAGATTACTGATAAGCTGGCGCATAGCGCATCTTTGATGCTCAGTGAATGCTACGACCGGTTACTGCAGAAAAATCGCCCTATGTAGTTGTTATGGCGCTGCAAAAGACAAAGGCAAGGTAAATTACCTTGCCTTTGTTGTTTTTGCCGTATTACAGCGGGTAACTGATGTGCTGATAGAATCCGACCATCATTTCCTGTGTTTTAGGATCCAGCTCAATGGCTTTCGCAAACTCTTTCAGCGCGGCCTCCACTTGATTCATATAGCGACAGTAGCCTGGCTCAGAGTAATCATCGCGGGTAGCAACCAGAATGAAATCGACGGCTTCTACCTGTTTTTTGCCATCCCAATGCTGCAGGAATTTGGCTTCATTGTCGTTGGGATTAAAACCGATCATCACGGTTTCTTTGGTGGAACCCAACTCTTCATATTTGCTATTTCGTACCAATGGGGTCAGGCCATTTCCCACCATTGCCACATGTTTCAAATGCTTTTGGTTAGCGGCCGCCAAAAAACGGTCTTCCAAGTATTGATACAACGCGGAGTAATCGCCTGTATCCTGTTTGAGAACCGCCATCTTTAATTGACGGCTTAACGGTAATGTGACCTTAACGTAGGCAGTAGATGTGTAGTTGGTTGGCAGTTCACACTGTCTGGATTTATAACGCATGTAAATATTACGCAGCTTGTAGCCATAGGTCTTGTTCTCTCCTTTAGCTGAGGCAAACAGATCGTAGGTCATATGCTGATGGTCACGAATTTTGACGTTTAACTGTTGTTCCGGCAGTAGTGGCAACAGATCCCTGACCACAGCGCGAACACGGTTATGGAAATTAGCGGCATTTGCGCGAATATCAGTACCGGTCGCCAAAAACAGCAAACGCAGCTTGCGGGCTTTGTAGTCCGGTTCGAAGAATAGACTTTGTGCTTCGTGGTAAGCCGGGTTATAAAAGAACAAAATCTGTTCAGCGGTTTGCAGGGTATAGGCTTCAGTGTGGTAGCGCACAACTGGCAATTTGTCATGGGCGATAACATGAACATTAAACAGCTCCTGCTCCGCTGTCAGCTTAAAGAACTGTTCGCTGATGCTGCGGTAACAATGTTCGTAGCTGTCATAATGAGCCAGTAGGGCATCAGTGACCTTGATGTCAGCCATAATGTACTGATTGGTGCGCGTAGCCAGCGGTACGTATAGTTTTTGCATCAACATAATCATTCCTTATAAATCGTCATTCAACGAATGGGGATATTTTAACCGTTTTTCATGGGCGGAAATATAGAAGGCAAGCGGCTTTCAGCACGACATTTATTTATGCTAAGTTACCGTTTTTATGAATAAAACTAATCCGAAGGAATGCTGATGATCCTAGCTGCCAGTGACAGATTGATCCTGCGCCATTTTCAAGACGATGACTTGGTGGCGCTTTTCGAGATGAACCGAGATCCACAGATCTTGACTTACATTCCGTCAGCGCCTTTTCAGCAACTGGGAGACGCTGAAAAAGTGCTAAAAGAAGTGATTTACGCTGATTATGAACGGTATGGCTATGGTCGCTGGGCGGTAGAACTGAAAGCCAGCGGCGAGGTCATTGGTTTCTGCGGCCCCAAATATCTGGCAGATTTTGATAAAGTAGAACTTGGTTATCGTTACTTTTCCCAATATTGGCGACAGGGGATTGGTTTTGAAGCCGCCAGTACTGCATTACCATTATTTAAAACACTGTGTGGCGTAGATGAAGCGATTGCGCTGATTATGCCGGGTAATCAGGCATCAGCAGCGTTAGCTCATAAGTTAGGGATGCAGATATCTGCTCGCAGTCAGTTCCAAGGACATGACGTCGATGTCTTTCATACTTGGCTCTAAGTTTCGGCAAATTGCCGCAGCAGGTTTACTCTAGTGCCTTCTGCACCCACGGCAACATAAACTTACTGATAGTTAGCTGTGCTTGTTCATTGGGGTGTATGCCATCGCGCTGCATCAATTCTGGATGTGGGGCAATAACTGTCATAAAAAATGGCACTAAGGTTACTTGAGGCTGTTCCGCCAGTTGTTGGTAAACTGCCATGAAGGCTTTTTCATAACGTGGGCCATAATTAGGTGGTACCATGACTTGCGACAACAATACCTTGGCACCTGCTTGCTGTGATAGTTCAATGATTTTTTTTAGATTTTTTTTCAACTCCGCAGGGGAAAATCCACGCAAGCCATCGTTACCCCCCAATTCTACCAGCACGACATCAGGGTGCACTGATTGCAACAATCCTGGCAATCGTCGCAGCCCCCCAGCACTGGTTTCACCGCTGACAGAACCGTTAATAATGGTATGCTCAGGTAATGCGTTGCGTAACTCTTCAACCCAGCCTTTATGTTCATCAACGCCATAGCTGGCACCTAGACTGTCTCCTAGTACCAGCAACGTAGCAGCATGAAGCGGTAAAGACGTTAGCATTAATAACAATGGTAAACAGACCATCGGACGACAGTATAAGGAAGCGATTTTGAACAACAGTGCCATAAAAGTTTCCCAGTTAGTAAAAACCGTCAAGACTCAGGAAGGGGACCTCACTATCCTGAAAGGCATTAATTTGGATGTCAAGCGGGGCCAGAGTGTGGCCATTCTTGGCCCCTCTGGTTCTGGCAAGTCCACATTGCTTGGGTTGTTAGCGGCATTGGACACCCCCAGTTCTGGTGAAATCTGGTTAGACGGCGAGCCGTTATCTGGGCTGAATGAGGAGCAAAAGGCCGCGCTGCGCAAGCAGAAAGTCAGTTTTATCTTTCAGTCGTTTATGCTGGTTGATACTTTGAGCGCGCTGGAGAATGTCATGTTGCCAGCCGAGCTTGCTGGCATTAAAGACGCCAGAGATAAAGCCAAGCGGATGCTTGAACGGGTTGGCTTGGGTCACCGTTTAGCGCATTACCCAAAACAGCTGTCGGGGGGGGAACAACAGCGGGTGGCTATTGCTAGGGCCTTTATTTGTGATCCCCAAGTGCTATTCGCTGATGAGCCCACCGGCAACTTGGATAAACACAATGCCGATAAGGTCGCTGACATGCTGTTTGCGCTAAATCAAGAAAGTGCGACGACGTTAATTCTAGTGACCCATGATCTGCATTTGGCACAACGTTGTGAGCGTCAATTACTGATGGATGATGGCCAGCTTTTTGAACAGCGTGCCGATAGCAGTAGTCAAGTTATTGGGGAGCGTTAACGATGGAGTGGACTCTCGCATGGCGCTTATTCAGGCGTGAACTGAAGCAGGGACAATTGGTACTGATTATTCTGGCACTGACGCTGGCGGTATTGTCAGTGACCGGATTGGCACGGGTAAGTGAACGCTTACAGGTGGCAATTAATGGACAGGCCAGCAAATTTATTGCGGCTGACAGGATTATTAACTCTCCTGTACCGTTAGACGACACTATTCTGCAGCAGGCAACGATGCTTGGGCTTAAGCTGTCTAAAAATCTGCAATTCAATTCGATGGTTTACAGCGGTGATGAGTTTCAGTTAGTAACGGTAAGAGCTGTTGATGATGCTTACCCACTAAAAGGCCACATTGAACTTGCTAGCGGCGTCACCGATAAACTGCCACTACCCGGAGAGCTTTGGTATGAAAGCCGTTTAGCGGCGCTGCTGGGACATCCAGATACCGTCGAACTTGGCAACAGCCGTCTGAAAATGGGCGCTGCTCTCAGCCGGTTACCCGATGCTGGTTTTAATATTTTTGCTTCTGCGCCGCTAGTATTAATGCGGCTAGATGATGTTCCCGCCACAGGCGTTATTCAACCCGGGAGTCGCGTCACTTATCTTTATCAGTTTGTTGGTACGCTAGCACAATTACAGGCGTTTGAAACCTATGCGAAACCGCTACTCACCAGCTCACAGCGCTGGGTAGATGTGCAGTCAGGTGATTCTCCTATAGCCAGTGCAGTGCAGCGTGCCGAACGTTTTCTGTTGCTGTCGAGCTTGTTAGGAATCGCATTGGCTTGTGCCGCCATTGGCATTGCAGCGCAGCGTTATTGCCAGCGTCATTACGATGTGGTGGCAATGGTGAAGACCTTTGGCGCAAGTGCGCGGCAGATCCGCATTCTGTTTGGTATGCATTTACTATTAGTAACCGTTGCGGGAGTGATATTTGGCTTGTTGGGAGGCTTTTTGCTGGATGCATTAATAATGCTGGCACTGCCTGCCGAAATAGCCGCGTATTCAGCACCCGTGTTATGTCCACTGTTGTTGGGCGTTGCCACCGGTTTTATCAGCGCATTTATGTTTTCGGCTTATCCGTTGTTACGTTTACTCAATATTCCGCCTCTTAGAGTACTGCAGCGACAGTTGGAAGGCGTAAAGTTAGGGATGTGGCTGCATCTGGTACTTAGTTTACTCGCCATGGGGTTACTTGGCTGGTTGTATTCAAGGTCGCTGACATTGACGCTCACCGTCGTGGCAAGTGTGGTGTTATTAGGGCTGTTATTAGGCGTGTTGGGGTTGTTGCTGATCCGTATGGGCCAGAGCATAGGTATGAAAACCACCAATCCACTGTCTCTGGCGCTTGCTGGATTACGTCGCCGCGCCAGACAAAATGCGCTACAACTGGTGGGGTTTTCCAGTGCCTTGGTATTGCTGTTAACTATTCTAGCGTTACGACAGGATCTTTTGGAGGAATGGCAAAAGCAGTTACCCGACAATGCTCCCAATTATTTTTTGGTGAATATCGCGCCGGAAGAAGTCTCACCAATGCAGACGTTTTTACAACAACATGCGATTGACGCAACCGATATCTATCCGGTGATCCGCGGACGTCTTAGCGCAATTAACGGTGAAGAAGTCATTACATCGGAACAAAAAGAGCAGGGGCAGCGCGGACGGATGGGGATATCTCGGGAACTCAATCTGACGTGGCGAGATACTTTGCCGCGCCATAATCGGATTCTGCAAGGCCATTTTAATCAGGCCGCAGACGAAGTTTCTGTGGAGTCAGGGGTTGCCGAACGCCTAGGCATCAATGTCGGGGATGCTTTGAGCTTTGTCATTGATAATCAGACGGTGGTTGTTAAGGTGGCAAGTATCCGGGCTGTGCAGTGGGAGACCATGCAGCCCAATTTCTTTATGATTTTTACCCGAGAAGCCATGGCGCCTTTTGCCTATACCTCAATGGCAAGTTTTCATCTCAATGATAATCAAAAAAATGTGGTACTTGAGCTTATTCGCCAGTTTCCGACTGTTTCTATTATTGATGTTGGGGCTATTATCAGCCAGTTGAAAGGCATTGTATCGCAGGTGTCTCTGGCATTGACATTGGTGCTGGTACTCGTTGTTATGGCAAGTGCGTTAGTGATGTTAGCGCAGACCGAAGCCGGGATGGCAACTCGCCAGCGAGAGCTGGCAATACTCCGAACCTTTGGCGCCTCCGGCGGGTTGTTGCGCTGGGCAACCAGCTTAGAGTTTGCAATATTGGGGTTTGTTGCTGGGACCTTGGCGGTGATCGTGACTGAATTTTCTATCTGGTTATTAAAAACGCAGGTGTTTGAATTGAACGTATATGCTCACTGGGCGTGGTGGCTAATTGCCCCAAGCGCTGGTGCTACCTTGGTAGCGACGCTGGGATTGTGGCGTTGTTGGCAATTGTTGCAGAAATCGTGCGGTGAACTATTAAAGCTAGAATAAAATGTTCAAAAAATAGGCAGATATTTTCCTTGTGGATATTGCCATAAGGCAATGTTTATCCGGGTACGTATATAACAATATCAAGTGATATGTCGTATTTAATAAAAAGGGGAGCCGAAGCTCCCTTTCTTTTGGTAATCATTTATTAATTCCACCAGCCATTTGCTGTTACTACTTCCAGATGTTGAAGCCCTTCTGGAAGTTTTGCTTTTTTGCGTTGAGGCTTAGAAAAACCCAGAATTTTCTTGATTGAGTTGATCATAGTATTTACCTCTTATGCGATGGATGTATCGTTAGATATCAGCTTGATATAAGGAACACCAGCAACTTCAGTAGGTTTCAGCTTGATGTGAGGTACTGCAGCAATCATCTCTGGTTTCAGCTTGATGTGAGGTACTGCAGTATAAGACATTTGCTTGAGTTTTATGTGCGGAACAGCTTCTAGGCTTGTTTGATTCAACTTTATATATGGTACTGCAGCATAAGTTGTAATTGTTACCGTTGCTAGTATCACTGCTGCGATTAATTTTTTTATCATTGCTATATCTCTCTCATTAAGTAGGTTACTCGGATAGCGATAGACTTTTGACGCTAGACAAGAGAGATAAAGCAGATGTCGTGCCAATTTTATTTTGACACTAAAATCAACTGTTAATTGGTTCCATTCAATTGATTATCGGAAATCGTTTTATCTAGTTTTAGATATTCAGTGAACTCATGTTCAGGTATTGCTTTGCTATAAATAAACCCTTGTATTTCTTCACAATTTAATGCCTTTAGTATATTCAACTGCGCTGCTTGCTCAACGCCTTCACCCACTACTGAGAGTCCCATGTTATGGGCAATAGTAATAATAGAATCGACCATCTTTAGATCACGATCAGATTTATCGATGTCGTCGACAAAGGCCTTATCGATTTTCAAAGTATGAATGGGAAAACGCTTCAAATAAGACAGAGAGGAATAACCCGTACCGAAGTCATCTAACGCTAAAGAGATCCCCAACCGAGTCAGTTGCTGCATAACTTTGATAGCTTTTTCCGGTTGCTTAATGACTGTACCTTCAGTAATTTCAAGCTCTAAGTTGTTCGCTGGTAGGCGGGTCAGACGTAAAATTGACTCTATTCGAGTTTGCAGGTCTGGTAATGCAAACTGACGTGACGATAAATTGACGGCAACTCTGCCGGTAAATAGCCCATCTTCTCGCCATTTTTGCGCGGCGAAACAGGCTTTTTTTAACACCACATCACCAACTTCGACAATTAATCCGGTTTCTTCTGCCAAGGGAATAAACTCGGCTGGTGGGATTAGTCCATGTTGCGGATGATTCAGTCGGACCAATGCCTCCATGCCAGCTAATTTGCCTGTTCTCAAATTCACTTTGGGCTGGAAATAGACCTCGAACAGATCGTCTTTTAGCCCTTCACGTATCAGGCTTTCCACTTCTAACTGCCTCAATGCATTACGATTGAGTGCCTCAGAATAGAATTGGTACCGGTTACCTCCTGCCGATTTAGCGTGATACATAGCAATATCCGCTTTCCTCAAAAGCGCCTGTTCATTCTGTTCATCTTCTGGGTAAAGTACAATGCCAATGCTGACTCCCACAACCAAGCTTTCGCCAGATAGCGTAAATGGTTCGTTAAAGGCCTCGATAATGTCATTGGCAATTAACGCGCTTGAACCTATATCCGGGTTTTTATCTACCAAAATTGCAAATTCATCTCCACCTAATCGATAGAGGCTAGTGTGCTTGGGTATTATACCTGCAATACGTGTAGAAACTTGGCAAAGTAAATCATCACCAACCTGATGGCCGAGTGAATCGTTAATTTTCTTAAAATTATCTAGATCAAGGATCATTAATGTATGGTGATGATCTTTCTTTACCAGATTTTCTAATGTCACTTGCAGATTAGAGCGATTTGGTAGGCCAGTCAGGAGGTCGTTATTAGTCAAACGACGAAGTTCCTCTTCCTGTTGTTTCCGGTGTGAAATATCTGAAAAAACACCAACGTAATGAGTGAGTAATCCTTGCTCATCGTAAATGGCATCAATAGTGAGCTCCATCAGAAAAATAGAACCATCTGCGTATTTCGGGATGATCCGGCCAGCGATTTCGGCATGAGTCGGCCACCCATTTCGGTATCATCCGGCCACTGATTTCGGCCTCATCCGGCCACCTGTTTCGGTATCGTCCGGCCAGTTTGTTCTTCCTTCGTTTTACGGTCTTTGGCATAACAGTTTTTTAACTGTTTGCCGGAGTAGTCATGACACGTAAAAAGAAAATGGTAAGGACAGATATGCAAACTTATCTGGATATATTCCGTCTTAAATTTGAGGCCAAGTTAAGCGACAGGCAAATCTCTCAGGCGCTAAATATTGGCCGGGCAACCATCAGTGATTTGGTTATCCGCTTTAACAATTTAGGCCTCAGTTGGCCGCTGGCAGCCGACTATCCGCTTGATAGCCTCGACAAACAGTTATTTCCTGGCCGTGATTACAGTACGCAGCGGGTCTTGCCGTCGTGGGTGCAGGTACATCTTGAGCTGCGCAGAAAAGGCGTCACCAAACTGCTGTTATGGCAGGAGTATCAGGCAGAGCACGGCAGTAAAGCGCTTGGCTACACGCAGTACTGTGAACATTACCGGCGTTGGTGTGCTGTACAAAAACGCTCGATGCGACAGCATCATGAAGCCGGTGAGAAGCTGTTTATCGACTTCTGTGGCCCGACAGTGCCGATTGTGAACCCAGAAACAGGTGAGATAAAACCGGCCGCTATCTTCGTCGCCACCCTGGGCGCATCGAACTACACCTATATTGAAGCCTGTAAAGGTCAGGATAGGGAATCCTGGCTGATGGCGAACAGTCGTTGCCTGACCTTTTTAGGTGGCGTACCCGCATTATTGATACCCGACAATCTCAAAGCCGCCGTTGATAAAGCGGATAAGTTCGAGCCGGTGATTAACGACAATTACAAAGCGCTGGCCAGACATTATGGCTGTGCGTTGATGCCCACCCGACCACGCAAACCGCAGGATAAAGGCAAAGTCGAATCTGCGGTGCTGATTGTGGAGCGCTGGGTATTAGCCCGGCTGCGCCATCAGGTATTTCACTCACTGGCCGCGTTAAATCAGGCTATCCGGGAGTTGAATACTGAACTCAATCAGCGGCCCATGAAGCATTACAACGGTGCCAGCCGTGAGCAGTTGTTTAACTTGCTGGATGCGCCTGCATTACAACCACTGCCGCCTTACGCTTATGAGTACACCGATTATCGCATTGCCAAAGTCGCCAAAGACTACCACGTACAATACGACTATCACTGGTACTCGGTGCCACACCGTTTAGTCGGTGAGCGGGTTGAAATCAGTGCCACCCAAACGCTGATAAAGGTTTACCATCAGGCGAAATGCGTCGCTCAGCATCCGCGCAGCTATACCCGCTACCGGCACACGACTGATATAGCGCACATGCCAGAAAACCATGCTGCCCATCTGGAATGGAGCCCTGAGCGCATTCGCAGCTGGGCAACCCATATCGGCACTAACACGCTGGCGGTGGTCTTAGCGGTTGAGCGTAACAAAGACCATCTTATCCAAGCGCAGCGCACCTGCCTGGGACTCCTTAGCGAGCAAAAACGCTACGGCAGTGACCGGCTGGAAAACGCCTGCGCGCTCGCCATAAGCCGCCAGCTACCTTATATACCGGTCATCAAAAAGCTGCTTAAAAACGGTGAAGATATGCGCTGGCAACCGGATGAAACTAAAACCATTATCCCTGGCCCGCACACCAACATCCGTGGCTCAAAATACTACCAATAAGGACAACACCAATGGACTCACTGCTTATCCAACTACGCCAGCTTAAGCTGGCGGCTATGGCCAGTGCGCTGGAGCAACAACGCCTGGCGCCCCATACCTATGCCGAACTTAGCTTCGATGAACGATTGGGATTGCTGGTCGAGCAAGAACATCTGGCGCGGGATAACACCCGCTTACAACGCTTGCGCAAACAAGCCAATCTGCGCCTTAAAGCGACACCAGAAGGCTTACGCTATCCGGCAAAGCGCGGCTTGCGAGCTGAACAAATTACACCACTTATGCAAGGACATCACCTGACGTACCACCAGAATATCTTGATAACCGGGCCCACCGGCAGCGGCAAAACCTATCTTGCCTGCGCCTTAGGTGAGCAAGCTTGCCGACAGAATAAACGCGTGCTGTATTACCGGTTAGGTCGGTTACTGGAAAGCCTGAAAATGGGGCATGCTGATGGTAGCTATCTTAAACAACTGGTACAGCTACAAAAGGTAGATATGTTGATCTTGGATGATTGGGGCCTTGAGGGATTTAAAGGTAAACAAGTCAGCGATTTACTGGACGTGATTGAAGATCGCTACGAGCAACGCAGCACAATCATCGTCAGTCAGTTACCGGTCTCGGAGTGGTACGGCTTAATGGATAATCCAACTGTTGCAGATGCGCTGTTAGACAGAGTGATCCACAATGCCCACCGACTGGAATTAACAGGTGAGTCACAACGTAAAAAAACACTGGTTCAGGGTGAAGAAGTCGGGTAAAAAGAGAGGATAAACGAAGGTCAGATCATGCTGGCCGGATCACACCGAAACGCCTGGCCGGATGAAACCGGAACAGGTGGCCGGACAAACCGAAATACGCACCATTCGAAACGAATCATGCACTCCAAGTAAGTAATCTGTCTCAAATAGCGTTTTAGCCTTACGCTTTTCCTGACGAGCAATGACAGCTTCTCGGCGCTGCATCAACAGTCGGCCCCAACGGTCAGGGCATGAGTCCAGAAAAATCTTAAAGTTTCTATCATCCTCTGCGTGTTGCTCACCTGTGTACAATTGCAGAGTTGGATCAATCTGATGAACGAACTTCGAAGCAAGCCAAGCTTCATCGTATTTAAAGCTGAAATGCTCTTTGCCCCGAACTATCGATGAACGCAAAATGCCAACGGATAAGGGCATGTCAGCATCATCGATCCAGTCAGCATAGACATAGATTTCCATTGTAGCCGTCCCCTACCGTTTACCGTGTAATAACTCGATGTCTTGGAGCTTTCTGCCAAGTTCATCATCTAATGCCACCTTACCGAGATCAGCTTGCAAACCAAGCACAGCAAGTACATTGATGTAATGCCCAATCGATACGGTTGGGTCGCCGCTTACGATTTTTCTTAAGGTCGGCTTAGAAATGCCTGTTCGTTTGTGCATTAGCTCTTGGCTGATCCTGCGGCGCTTCATGGCTAGCATAATGTTCTCCCCCATAATCTGTAAGATTTTCTGATTCTTGGGAAATACCACCGCCCCACGCTTAGCTTGCGACTCATTACCTTTCATAATGAAACTATATTTTCACTTATAGAGAATAAATGAAATTATAGTTTCACATTGGATTGCTAGTCAATGATTGCAATATGTCTTAAATAGAAAAGTGAAACTATAGATTCATAAATCTTGATTTAATGAAAATATAGTTTCACTTTAAACAAGAGGGGTCAGCTTAACAAGCTGCTCATGAGTTCGAGCTTTTGTTCTTTTGTCAGTTCACTGAGTAAGGATTTCATCGAATCAAGTTCAGATTTCACTTTCGGCTGCCGAAGACCGGCGCATTCTTCCAACTTTTTCGCAACGCGATCTGCTGGCTCACGCAGCTCTTCCGCAGTGAGAATGGTATAACCGCCAGTGACATCATCACGTGAGGTTCGGTGGTTTAGCAGCCGTTTCAGCGTATAGCTCCCAACACCTAACGCAACACCATCTGCCCATTTAAATACCAATCTATATTCATACAGACCCCTATTTTCCGTTCTACGCTGAATGTTCAATGTAGTCATTGACTGCATTTTCTACCGCCGCGTTCAAACTAATGTTTTGCGATAGTGCGATTTCATTAAGTCGAGCGTGAACCTCTGGCGAGATCCGAACGTTGAATTTGCCAGAGAAGTTCTTATAAGGCTCAATGCCTCGCTCCTGACACATCTCTAAAAAGACGTTTAATGACTTCGCGCCCTCAGCTTCCAACTGAGCGATGCTTTCACCGTAGAAATCCGCGCCGCCGTTTAAGCCAACAAACTCACCGCGGAATGTTTCAGCATCTGGATCATAATCAATAAAGGCTTTTACACCGCTAATCATCATTAAATTTTTCATCTGATTTTGCGCGAGATACACCGTCCTTCAGGGCGGTGAGGGATAGCGCCGTTTGCTCTGCAAACGCCTCTCTCGCTCTCCGTAATTAGTGGGCTACCTTGGAATTAAAATAATAATGATATCCAGTGTTTCTCTGAATGATCTGGCAGGTTTTGTACGAAACACCTTGGACACCCCCTGTTTTCGTTTGCACATTAAAGTACCCTGAATCTCGCACCGCCACTCGGCCTACATGAATACCCTGCTTTTTGCCTTTCGTCACTGTGGATATGACTAAATCGCCAGTCTGAAAGCCAAAATATGTTTTTTTACGCTGTAAATATCCTCGCGGAAAACCATATTGGTCAAGTCGAGTTCGCTGATAACAACCTCGGCCCATTGCTTTTACGACCAGTGTTGGTCGGCTCCAGCCTTCGACAGGTTTAGTCAATTCGCCAGTCATCAACGCATCCAGCGCATGAGTTTTAGGGAGTTGATAACGCATCCGGTTATATTTGGTCTGTGCGCCTGTTCCGGTGCTCACCGGAAGTTGTTGAGAAGCCAAATCGCGTCCCAGTTGATTGCGGCAGGCATTCACAGCCCCAGCATCTTTTAACCGGAATACTTTTCCGGCTAATATTTGTGTGATTTTGACCTTCCTCACCTTGTCTAATTTTGTGTTTTTTAACGTGCTTAAAAACTCGGACAAGGTGAGACTACCTTTGGCCTGATTGCAGGTGCGACAGGCAATGACCAGATTATGAATGCTGTTTGTACCCCCTTGGGCGCGAGGGTGTTTATGCTCAACCTCTAAAATTGGATCGAGGCTTTCCCCCGCGCAATAGGCGCAAGTGCGTTGATGTCTTTCCAGTAGATATTCACGCACCTCATATTGAAATAATGTGCCTTGCTGATATTCAACACCCTGAATATCTGGGTTGAGCATCTTTTGCATATCGAACTTCACCCGCTCAAACACAATGGCAGAAACCGGACACAGCCGTTTGAGTTTCTGTACCAATGCCAGTGTGGTGTCCAGACGATGTTGGACAGACGGAGGCAACCACCCATCCTTACGAGTGCGGTTGTCAAATCGGGCTGGACGATAACGCAATTGATTGCGGCGTCTTCTGCGAAATGCTCGGCGTTGTGTTAACGCCTCACTGATTTGGTGGCCTCTGTGTTGTAATTCAAACAAGCAAAGTGCTCGCATGAGCGTTGGCAAGTCCATCACCAACGCGACTCCGGTATAACGGCTGCCGGGGTCAATTTTCAGTTGGAGCGGTTGTGTTGCATTGCCCGTTTGTTTTTTCAACCGAATTGTGAACGGATAGGTTTTATGAACGACTGCTTGTTTTTTTGACAATAAGAGTCGAGCGCGTTTCTCCGAACACGGCATCAACGGTTTCTTATTTTTCGATAAAACAAAGACAGCCATACTTTTCCTTTAAAATAATTCCCTTACGGGACTAGTAACGCAGGCTTTCGCCTGTCTCCCTTCGACAATGTATAACCCCAGCACATTTCTGGAAACCTTCGTGTTGTACCCTCAACACAGCATGATCTCCGAATTCTAGCGCTTGAGACTCAGGAAGCATCTCAAGGTAGGTCTTGAACTTAAGTTATACGGAGTAAGATCGAAATCTTACACAGTCTGGTCAATCAGGCTTTGAACAAGCCTCGACTTTTAAGTCGGGGTGATTGACGCTTTTACCCCGTTTCTTTCCAACCATTTTTTGACGCTTACCACTGCGCTGTTAAATTGCATCTAAAATTGGTCCAATTCAACCCAAATTTTGCATGTGGAACTGAGCCGCTTATCTCACCATCAATGACAACAATTCAGTATGTTAAGTTATCCTAGGTATGATCACTTTACTGTGCAAATGGTGGATCAATTTTGAGTACAAGTTAACAACATAGATCTGAGGGAACATTGGAAAAGCCCGCCAAATGACAGCATCTGACGGGCTTTATTTCAGGATTTAACAAGTTTGAGGTCACCTTTGCGGCTTTCTTTCATCTTGGTGTAAAAGTTCTCATGGTGACCAATGCTCAGTAGATATAGTTCCAGCTTATCCTCTATCCAGGAGTAGCCTAACAGTACCTGCTGGTTGTCCATACTGAACTTGTGTACCCGCAGATGTGAGAGATCGCCTTTTTTCAGTTCACCCAACTCTGGATTGGCGATGACTTTTTCAATTTCATCTTCGACAACCATTAGCTGTGATTGAGATAGTTTGGCCAGGGCTTTTTCAAAGCGCCGGGATTCGTATACATCAATCTCGCTTTGTTCTTCTGACATAACGTCTGGTTAATCCTTGTTTGACTTCCTCTGTCGCAAGCAAAGATTCACGTACAAATTCGTACGGCAAGTCGGGATTGTCGATCATGATCTGACCGATTTTAGCCCAATACTCGATCTGCTTGGGTAGAGAGCGGTTTTCTGCTTCTGCATGAACTCTAGCATCAGAGACGAAGTCTTCATCCAGTCTTACGCTAGTTGCCATTGTCGTACCTTTCGTTGTGTAGTTGGTTGTTTGTGTTTAGTCGTTTGCATTAGTCGTTTAAGGCATGGCTGAATTTTGCGACATAATGTCGCGTAACGCAACATTATGCGCAAATTTTTATATAACGTTGGCGAGAAAACCCAGCGATCAGCTCTGCTGTCGCTGGGATGAATCGCCTAGCCCTGTTCTTGAATGTACTTGCGTACCGTGTCAGCACTATTTAACAACGAGAATAATGTGTAAGGCTAAGAGGTGCTTACAGTGGGATCTTGTTCTGTACTCCATAGTTGACAACCCCTATGCGTATTCCGGCGATTCCGGACACCGGTTCTTGTTTAAACCGGACACCATTATTCCTTACTTTTCTCTAGCCCTATTTTTACCCTACCTGTCCGGATTGCGCTAGTTTTCTCATGGATTCACCTTC
>NZ_JAFNJD010000043.1:0-40994 GCF_017368415.1 Shewanella sp. 4t3-1-2LB | reverse complement strand
TATTTAAAGTCATTTAAAAAATAATCGCACGCTAAGTAGGGTTTACTCCTACTACTAAACGCTGCCGCTATTAGGGCAGCGTGCCACAACTCATAACAACAAGCGTGTGAGAGTGAAGTATGAACAGACGACAGTTTTTCAAACTGTGTGCCGCAGGAGCAGCCACATCAGCCATTTCCGCCTTGGGTCTGATGTCTGACAAAGCGTTTGCCGCAGTCCGAGAATTTAAACTCATCAGGGCCAAAGAAACTCGCAATAACTGTTGTTATTGTTCAGTTGGCTGCGGTTTGCTGATGTATAGCCACAGCAGCAATGGCAAAAATGCCGAACAACACATTTTCCATATTGAAGGTGACGCTGATAACCCAATCAACCGCGGCGCCTTATGTCCTAAAGGCGCAGGGTTGGTGGATTACGTTAATAGCCCCCATCGACTGCAATATCCTGAAGTGCGTAAACCAGGCAGCAATGAATGGCAACGTATCAGTTGGGATGAAGCATTTAAACGGATCGCTCGTCTGGTAAAAGATGAACGTGATGCGAACCTCGTTGAGAAGAACGCCAAAGGCCAAACCGTTAACCGTTTGACCAGTTTAGGCATGATGACCTCGTCAGCTCAGGCTAACGAAGGTTGTTTCATGACCCATAAATTCGGCCGTGCTATCGGCATGCTGGGCTTAGATAACATCGCCCGCGTATGTCACGCGCCAACCCCTGCCGCAATGGCGCCGACTTTTGGCCGTGGTGCAATGACCAACCACTGGGCCGACATGAAAAATACCGACCTCGCCATTGTGATGGGCGGTAATGCTGCAGAAGCCCACCCGGTAGGTTTTGGTTGGGTCACTGAAGCGATGGAACACAACAACGCTCGCTTGATTGTGGTTGACCCACGTTTCAACCGTAGTGCGGCTGTGGCTGATACCTACGCACCACTGCGTTCAGGTACTGACATCACTTTCCTGCTGGGGATGATTCGTTATCTGTTAGAAAACAAACAGATCAACGTTGAATACGTAAAAGCCTATACCAACGCCCCATTTATCGTACGCGGAGATTTTGACTTCAACGAAGGTTTGTTCAGTGGTTTTGATGAAACCACTAACACTTACGACCAATCTTCTTGGTTCTATGAGTTGGATGACGAAGGCTACGCTAAAGTTGACCCAACTATGAGCCACCCTCGTTGCGTATTGAACTTGTTGAAAAAACACGTTGATCGCTACGACCCTGATACTGTTTCCAGCATCACAGGTACCCCTAAAGAGACGTACTTAGACATATGTAAACAGATTGGTGCGACTCACGTAGATAACAAAGCCGCAACGTTCTTGTATGCACTGGGTTGGACGCAACACAGTGTCGGGGCTCAAAACATCCGCACCATGGCCATGATCCAGTTGTTGCTGGGCAATATGGGCGTG
This sequence comes from Shewanella sp. 4t3-1-2LB, assembly GCF_017368415.1. Taxonomy (NCBI): domain Bacteria; kingdom Pseudomonadati; phylum Pseudomonadota; class Gammaproteobacteria; order Alteromonadales; family Shewanellaceae; genus Shewanella; species Shewanella sp. 4t3-1-2LB. Next base: position 39,570 of record NZ_JAFNJD010000043.1, on the reverse strand, counting down.
ATGGGCGGTGGAGTTAACGCACTGCGTGGTCACTCCAACGTACAAGGTGCGACTGACTTAGCACTATTATGTCAGGGACTGCCCGGCTACCTGAAGCTGCCACAAGATCAAGATATCAACCTTGAAGCCTACTTAAAGCACTACACGCCTAAGCAACTGCGTCCTAACTCAACTAACTACTGGCATAACTACCCAGCATTTACTGTGTCACTGCTGAAATCTTTCTACGGTGACTATGCAACCGCTGAAAATGACTTCGGGTACGACTGGTTACCAAAATGGGACCAACAGTACGATATCAATAAACAGATCGACATGATGGTTCATGGTGAAGTTAACGGTTACTTCATCCAAGGGATTAACACCCTGAACTCACAGCCAGATAAACAGAAAGTATCTAAAGGTTTATCAAAGCTGAAATTCTTGGTGATTCTGGACGCACTGGCTAACGAAACTTCAACCTTCTGGCGTAACGCTGGGCAGTTCAACGACGTTGATACTGCTAATATCCAGACTGAAGTATTCCGTCTACCAACCACTTGTTTTGCTGAAGAAAGCGGTTCAATCGCGAACTCAGGTCGCTGGTTACAGTGGCACTGGAAAGGGGCGAACCCACCGGGTGAAGCCTTGTCCGATCCTGCGATTCTCTCTGGCATCATGCTGGAGCTGAAACGCTTATATCGTGAAGAAGGCGGCCGTCTACCAGAACCTATCGAAGCTATTAAATGGGACTATGCCATCGCGCATGAACCAAGCTCGGAAGAACTGGCGAAAGAGATGAACGGTTATGACCTCACCACCGGCAAACTGCTGAACGGTTTCTCTGAATTGAAAGCCGATGGTTCAACTTCTTGTGGTATCTGGATCTATAGCGGTCAGTGGACTGAAAAAGGCAACATGATGGCGCGCCGTGACAACAGTGATCCATCGGGTAAAGGCATTACGCCTAACTGGTCGTTCGCATGGCCTGCTAACCGCCGTATTCTATACAACCGTGCCTCATGTGACGTGCATGGTAAGCCACGTGACCCAAGCCGCGTGCTGCTGGAGTACAAAGAGGGCAAATGGCAAGGTATCGACGTACCTGACTTTAACGCCAAGTTGAATGCCGAAGACTCAGCCCATCCATTCATTATGCAAGCTGACGGTGTGGGTCACCTGTTCGCCTTGCGTGATTTGAAAGATGGTCCGTTCCCTGAACACTATGAGCCGTTTGAGTCACCGTTGCCTAGCAACCCGCTGCATCCCAAAGTGACCAATAACCCGGTTGCGCGCATATTCGAAGGCATGCGTGAAACTTTTGGTACGAATGAAGAGTTCCCATATGTAGGGACGACCTATTCAATGACCGAACATTTCAACAACTGGACCACTCATTGTCGTTTGGCCGCGATTACTCAGCCACAACACTTCATCGAGATCGATGAAACCCTGGCGGCAGAGAAAGGCATTGCCAACGGTGATTGGGTGAAAGTGACCTCGAAACGTTCACACATCATCACCAAAGCGTATGTGACTAAACGTCTGCAACCCATGATGGTACAAGGTAAACCAGTGCACACCATTGGTATTCCGCGCCATGGTAGCTACGAAGCGCTGACTCAGAAGAGTTATATCGTCAATGAGCTGACCTCCGCAGTGGGTGACGCTAACACGCAAACGCCTGAGTACAAGGCATTCCTTGTGAATATTGCTAAAGCGGAGGGCTTCTAATTATGGCTACTCAAGATATTATTCGTCGCTCTGGCACCACCGACATTACCCCCGCGTCACAAGCCCGTATCGGTGCGGTGAAGCAGGTAACTAAGTTGTTCGATGCCACTAAATGTACCGGCTGCAAAGCCTGTCAGGTAGCGTGTTCTGAATGGAATGACCTGCGTGATGAAGTAGGTACTTTTCAAGGCAGCTATCAGAACCCAATGACCCTGTCGCCAGAAAGCTGGAACATCATGCAGTACCACGAAGTGATGGATGATAACAAACTGCGCTGGCAGTTCACCCACACTGCATGTATGCACTGCGCTGACCCAGCGTGTTTGAAAGCCTGTTCAACGGCTGGTGCCATTGTGCAACATGCGAACGGTACAGTGGATTTTGACTCAGACAAGTGTATTGGTTGCGGCTATTGCGCTAGCGCCTGTCCGTTCAACGTGCCCAAAATCAGCAAGAAGGACAATAAAGCCTATAAATGTACTTTATGTTCTGACCGCTTAGCCGTGGGCCTAGAACCTGCTTGTGTGAAAACTTGTACGGTAGGTGCGTTGCGTTATGGTACCCGTGAAGACATGCTGTTTTACGCCGAAAAGCGAGTACAACAGCTGAAAGAGCGTGGCTATCACAACGCGGGGCTGTATAACCCAGAAGGCGTTGGCGGCACCCATTACATGATGATCCTACATGACATCAATAAAGCTGAAACCTACGGCATGCCTAAGGATCCGCAAATCCCTGCGGCCACTGAGATCCGTCAGGATTGGCTGAAACCGCTGGGAACTGCAGGATTGCTGGCAACCGCTGCATTTGCACTGATGCATCGGGTGACTGTTGGTCGCAACATTGTGGAAGAAGATCAACCAGGTTATGTGCCAGAAGATAACCATGAGGAGGCAGACAAATGAAACCGCAACAGATGATTGTGCGTCACAAGCTTTTTGACCGCCTGTGCCACTGGACGATTGTAGTTGTAGGACTGGTGACATTTCTCACCGGGTTTTCCTTCTTCTTCCCATCTTTCCAATGGTTGAGTGGTATTGTTGGTACGCCGCAATTGGCGAAAGTGATGCATCCGTTTTTTGGTATCGCGATGTGTTTGCTGCTGGCGTTAATGCTGATCCGCTATTACCACCACAACAAATGGAACAAGTATGACTTACCCTGGATGAAAGCAGTGGTTTGGGTACTGTTGCAAAAAGAAGACAACATTCCGCCGGTTGGTCACTATAACCCAGGTCAGAAAATGCTGTTCCGTGCCTTCGTGATCTTTGTTCTGGCGTTTGTGATCACTGGTGTCATGATGTGGCAGCCTTACTTTGCACCACTGTTCTCACCAGAAACCGTGAATTGGGCAACGCTGATCCACTCTGCATGCGGCATCCTAATGTTAATTGCACTGGTGGTACATGTATGGATGGCCACTTGGATTGAAGGTTCCATTACAGGCATGCTTTATGGGAAAGTTTCCAGAGCTTGGGCGAAAAAGCACCATCCAATGATGCTAGAAGAGGAAGACCACAAGTAATCCATCAGTCGCTGGCATAGTGTGAAACCGTGCTGACGCGCTGCCAAAGCACCATTAACCACCGTTAATGGTGCTTTTTTTGTATCGGCTATCCCCCCCAAAAAAGGCAATCGTCATTATTGATCAACGTGTTAGTAATCCATCATAAGACTGACAACAAAATATTAGATTTTTTTCATGCAATCACCATATAATTGGCTTATGCTAAAAACATGTCGTAGTCACTGGAAAACGACAGCAAATCTTATTGGTGGACTTACCATGAATGAACTATCAGACCCCTTAGTGAACATTGCCACGGCTTCCAAGCTCAGATTTTTTCCTATCTCTTTCTTCGCGATGATCATGGGACTTAGTGGCTTCAGTATTGCCTGGAGAAGTGCTGGTACAACGCTGCTCCCTTATCTTTCCTGGGTTTTGGGCTGTATCGCCAGTGTATTAATGCTGTTAATCACTTTGATATACTTACTGAAAGCAATACGTTATCCAATTGATGTAAAACAAGAATTTCATCATCCTGTTAGATTGAATTTTTCCCCGGCTTTTTCTATCAGCCTGATGCTGCTGTCTGTGGTTTGGCACGATGTTCCTGACGTCTGCCAATGGTTGTGGCTCTGTGGCGTGACTTGCCATATTTCACTGACGCTGTACGTCATGGGGAGTTGGATCCATCACACCCATTACACTTTGGCTCATGCCAACCCCAGTTGGTTCATTCCGGTGGTGGGTAATATTATTGCTCCAATAACCGGGACCGGACTCGGATATTATGAGCTAAGCTGGTTTCTCTTCAGCGTTGGCATATTGTTCTGGTTAGTGCTGCTGACCATTGTGCTCTATCGGCTGTTTTTTCATGAACCGCTGCCATTGCGTCTGACACCCATGCTGTTCATTCTGCTAGCACCACCCTCAGTAGGTTTTATCGCCTATACCGGTCTGAGCGGCGGACTCGATAACTTCGGCCGAGTCCTCTATTACGTGGCGTTGTTTCTGGGAATTTTACTGGCCTCAAACATCATGCGTTTTGTCAAAGTCCCGTTTTTCCTCTCCTCTTGGGCTTACTCCTTCCCACTGGCGGCCCTGACTATCGCCACCGCTAAAATGGGTCAGCTATTACCCGGCAGTATTTTCTACCCGTTGTCTCAAGTCTTGCTGATGTTGTTGAGCGTCATCATTATCTGGTTAGTGGTTAAAACGGTACGCGCCATTATTGCGGGTCAAATCTGCCAGCCTGAGTAGATCTCCTGTGATGAAGAAGTTGAATATTGGCAATAAAAAAAATCCCCCAATAATGGGGGATTTTTTAGTTGGATATCTATCGATTATCCGCAGAGATCAACCCTGACGATAAGCGCGTTTACGATCCATTTCAGTCAGGTACTTCTTACGCAAACGAATGCTCTTCGGTGTGACTTCCACCAGCTCATCGTCATCGATGAATTCCAGCGCTTGTTCCAGCGTCATCACAATTGGAGGTGTCAACGTCTGTGCTTCGTCAGTACCGGAAGCTCGAATGTTGGTCAGCTGTTTTCCTTTCAGACAGTTCACTGTCAGATCGTTGGAACGGCTGTGGATACCCACGATCTGGCCTTCATAGATTTCAGCCGCATGACCAATAAACAGCCGGCCACGTTCCTGGAGATAGAACAGTGAATATGTCAGTGCTTTACCGGTGGCGTTGGAGATCAATACGCCGTTAGCACGCTGGCCGATATCACCTTCTTTATAAGGACCGTAATGATCAAAAGAGTGATACAGCAGACCGGTACCAGAAGTCGACGTCATAAAGTCGGTCTGGAAACCAATCAAGCCACGACTCGGGATCATAAAATCAATGCGCACACGGCCTTTGCCATCTGGTTGCATGTCTTTCATATCCGCTTTACGGATACCGAGTTTTTCAATAACAGTGCCTTGATGCTGTTCTTCAACATCCACGGTCAGTTGTTCATAGGGTTCGCATTTAACTCCATCGATCTCTTTGAGGATCACTTCTGGACGAGAAACCGCTAACTCGTAACCTTCACGACGCATATTTTCGATCAGGATAGACAGATGCAACTCACCACGACCGGACACTTTGAAGCGATCGGGGCTATCAGTTTCTTCAACGCGCAACGCTACGTTGTGCACCAGTTCAGTTTGCAGACGTTCAAGAATATTACGAGAAGTCACAAACTTACCTTCTTTGCCGGCAAACGGTGAAGTGTTTACTTGGAAGGTCATGGTCATTGTGGGTTCGTCAACACTCAGAGGTGGTAACGCTTCCACATTATTAGTGGCACAAACGGTGTCAGAAATTTTCAGTTCACCCAAACCAGTTATCGCGACGATGTCACCAGCATCAGCTTCAGTAACTTCATTACGCTCCAGTCCGAGATAGCCCAAGACCTGGCCGACTTTGCCATTACGAGTTTTGCCATCGGCGCCAACCACAGTCACCTGCTGGTTGGTTTTGACACTGCCGCGTTTGATACGACCAACGCCAATCACCCCAACGTAGGAGCTATAGTCCAGCTGTGAAATCTGCATCTGGAACGGACCTTCATCGTCAGCATCTGGTGGCGAGACTTTGTCGATAATGGTCTGGAACAGCGGTGTCATATCATCGCTATGAGTGGCAGGATCTAGTGACGCGTACCCATTCAGTGCCGAGGTATAAACAATTGGGAAATCCAGTTGCTCATCGGTCGCACCTAAGTTCACAAACAGGTCAAACACCTGATCAATCACCCAATCAGGACGAGCCCCTGGACGGTCAATCTTGTTAATGACGACAATGGGCTTCAGTCCCTGAGCAAAGGCTTTCTTGGTAACAAAACGAGTCTGTGGCATCGGGCCATCAACTGCATCTACCAGCAGCAATACCGAGTCAACCATGGACAATACGCGTTCCACTTCACCACCGAAGTCAGCGTGCCCGGGGGTATCTACGATATTGATGCGATAGTCCTGCCAGCGAATGGCAGTGTTTTTCGCCAAAATGGTAATACCACGCTCTTTTTCAAGATCGTTAGAGTCCATGACTCGCTCAACCGCTTCACCACGGGAGGCAAGTGTGCCGGACTGCGACAACAACTTATCCACGAGGGTAGTTTTGCCATGGTCAACATGCGCGATAATCGCGATGTTTCTTAATTTATTGAGTTCACTCGACATTTTACTTGTGACGCCTTTGTTTGCATCGGGGACTGCATGCCAGCGGGCAGAAATTTTCGCCGCCGGATACGTTAATTCTTGCGGAAAGGCGGCGATTATACACTGAGCTATGTGTCATTGATATTAATTTATACAATTTGCTTATCGCATCTGTGTCCCGAGAACGTCAGAAAAGTTCGTGCGTTTTTTTCTGGGCAGATATATCACCAAGTTGGGGCAAGTCGATAGTATTCGTCACACTGCTAGCATAGCGATGGACATTTTCTCTATAGACGAAATGTTTGTTGTGTAGGCAACACCTGGCTGAGGTTGTTCGCTAATCTATATGGCCTTTTTGGCTGCACCGACGTTATCAATTTCTCAAAAGTTTAATTCACATAAAGCCCTTGGTTTACAGGAAAAACCTGCAGAAATTTAAGATCTTTACAACAATACAATAACGGTTGATTTACCCTTAATAGCGCTCTACTCTAACCGAGGCAGGTAGCAGTGTAAGTGGTCATCCTTCGGCGAAATTCCAAGGCTCCGTCATTAATGTGTCAGAACGTGGCCCGCACCAAAAAATGGCAACATTGCACCATAAATGTGCATACTTAACTGTTTTATTTGCGCCATATTCGAACATACCCTTTGATTTCAGCGTGTTAAAGATCTGGCACAGCTCTGGCTTATAGAAGCCCTAATTACAGGCGGCGCCCAGCGCAGAGCTTATACAAAAGTTGACAAAGGGCATAAACCATACCCTACCCGGAGGCTTGAGAATGTCATCAGTTAAATCTGTTTTAAAACAGCTTGAAGAGTTGGAAGTAAAGTTTGTCGATTTGCGTTTTGTTGATACCAAGGGTAAAGAACAGCACGTATCAGTACCTTCTCATCAAGTAGATGCTGATTTCTTCGAAGACGGCAAAATGTTTGACGGTTCTTCTATTGCAGGCTGGAAAGGTATCAATGAATCTGACATGGTGCTGATGCCAGATGCGTCTACTTTTGTGTTGGACCCGTTCACCGAAGAAACCACTGCCATTATCCGTTGTGACGTACTCGAACCTGCCACCATGCAGGGTTACAACCGTGACCCACGTTCTATTGCCAAGAAAGCGGAAGAATATCTGAAGTCTACCGGTATTGCTGACACAGTACTGATTGGCCCAGAACCAGAATTCTTCGTGTTTGACGATGTGCGTTTCGGTTCAGATATGTCCGGCAACTTCTACAAAATCGGCGCCAAAGAAGCGGCTTGGAGCTCTGCTAACGAATATGAAGAAGGTAACACTGGTCACCGCCCAATGGTGAAAGGTGGTTATTTCCCTGTACCTCCAGTCGATTCATCACAAGACTGGCGCAGTGCGACCTGTCTGGTACTGGAAGAGATGGGTCTGAAAGTTGAAGCGCACCATCATGAAGTGGCAACAGCTGGTCAGAATGAAATTGCAACTCGCTTTAACACGCTGACCGCCAAAGCGGACGAAATCCTGACGCTGAAATATGTTGTACACAACATGGCCCATGCCTACGGCAAAACCGCCACTTTTATGCCAAAACCCATCATGGGCGATAACGGCAGCGGTATGCATGTACATCAATCTTTGTCTAAGGATGGTGTTAACCTGTTCGCCGGTGACAAATATGCTGGCTTGTCTGAAACCTGTCTGTACTATATCGGCGGTATCATCAAGCACGCTCGGGCACTGAACGCCTTCACCAACCCAAGTACTAACTCATACAAGCGTCTGGTACCACACTTTGAAGCCCCGGTAATGCTGGCTTACTCTGCCCGTAATCGTAGTGCTTCTATCCGTATTCCAGTAGTACCATCACCAAAAGCACGTCGTATCGAGACTCGCTTCCCAGATCCAGCCGCTAACCCATATTTGGCTTTCGCGGCACTGATGATGGCGGGCCTGGATGGTATCCAGAACAAGATCCACCCTGGCGATGCCATGGACAAGGACCTGTATGATCTGCCAGCTGAAGAAGCACTGGCTATCCCAACCGTCTCTGAGTCCTTGGACATTGCACTGGCGGCACTGGATGCTGACCGTGACTTCCTCACCAAAGGCGGGGTATTCTCTGATGACTTCATCGATTCTTACATCGCACTGAAGACTGCAGAATCAGAGAAAGTTAACCGTACAACTCACCCAGTAGAATTTGAGCTGTATTACAGCCTGTAAGAATTGCCCTGCAATCAACCCGATGAGTCAAGCCATCGGAGTATAAAAATAAAGCCCCGGGTTTATCCCGGGGCACTTATTTTGCCACCCTGCCTATATTCAGCGGCTTAACACTATGCCTTCTCCGGTAGCGAGCAGTTGCGTTAACCAGTCACTCAGTAATCGCAGCCGCTGTGATAAGTGACGGCGATGCGGATACAACAAGTACACCGGCATACTTGGCACCATAATATCTGGCAAAATCTGCTGTAACTCGCCCATTTTAAGATACTGGTTCAGGCCCAGCAATGGCGACTGGATAATGCCAAGATGGCCACGGCAAGCCGCGACATAAGCATCACTGTTATTGACAAACACGCTTGTCGGCATCGGCAACATTTGTAGTGTCTGCCCATCAAGATATTCAAAACCGCCTGGGTCACCGAAAGTGGTGACATATTGCACTAACTGGTGCTGCGCTAAATCTCTAAGCGTTTGCGGAATACCACAACGTTGAATGTAGGAGGCGGAAGCTACACTCACTTGTTGCAAATAACCCAGCTTTTTCGCTACAACGCCTTCCTGTTCCAGTTTGCCGATACGCAACACCGCATCAAAACCTTCAGCCACAATATCCACTTTACGGTCGGTACTGCTGATCTCCAATATCAGTTGCGGATGCTGCGCCATAAATGCCTGTAATGCTGGAAATAGCAAATGACGGGCAAAGCCTTGCGACATATCGATACGGATCCGGCCACTGAGAGACCGTTCCCGACGCAAAAACAGCTCTTCCAGTTCACTATAGTCACTGAGCAGCGCCTGACAGCGTTGTAGACATTGTTCGCCGTCTAGCGTTAACCGTACTTTGCGTGTAGTACGCTGCAACAAGCGTACTTGCCATTGCTGTTCCAACTGTTGCACCGTTTTAGACACTTGAGTGCGGGATATTCCTAGACTATCACTGGCGCCGGTAAAACTGCCTAACTCCGCCACGCGCAAGAAAATACGCATCGCTTCTAACCTGTCTTGCATTTTGATTATCCCTAATTTGGAACATATCTATCCTTTATATGTAGGTTTATCCACAAAATGCAAATCAATATGCTGATACCAACATCAACTCATGTGATAACGGAGACAACTCATGCAACAGATAACCCTGATTACCGGCGGTAGCCGTGGCCTTGGTAAGCATATGGCGCTGGCGCTTGCCGCTCGCGGACACGATCTAATCCTCACCTACCAACATAACGCTAGCGCTGCTGCCGAGGTCCAGCAACAGGTGGCGACACTTGGTCGCAAGGCTGAACTATTGCCATTGGACGTGGCAGACAGCAATACTTTTACCGACTTTGCCAAAACCGTCGCCGCACTGCTGCAGCAACATTGGCAAGGGGCAGCATTGAATCATCTGGTGAATAACGCAGGTATCGGTCTGCACCAGCCATTAGCGGCAACCACAGAGGCGCAATTTGACGAGCTGTACCGTATCCACCTGAAAGGTCCAATGTTTTTGACGCAAGCATTACTGCCGTTGCTAAGTGATGGCGGTTCAGTGCTGAATATCTCCAGTGGTCTGGCACGCTTTGCCATCAACGGTGCTGGCGCTTATGCGGCGATGAAAGGTGCCATTGAGGTACTAACTCGCTACTGGGCCAAAGAACTGGGACCGCGCCAGATCCGAGTTAATGTGCTGGCTCCTGGTGCCATCGAGACCGATTTCAGTGGTGGTGTGGTACGTGATAATCCAGAAATGAATCAATATCTCGCCTCGCAGACTGCGCTGGGACGGGTGGGATTGCCAACGGATATTGGTGATGCCGTTGCGTTATTACTCTCAGAGGAAGCACGCTGGATCACCGCCCAACGTATCGAGGCATCGGGCGGGATGTTCATTTGAAAAAACAGAAAAATATCTGTTAGTAACCGCTGAAATACCCACGGGGAATGGATTAAAATATGTAACAGTTAATCCATCCCCTTGTTTGATCCCAATGTTTTCCAAAATAGTAATGCTGGTGCTGCACTGGTTACCGGACAGATCTGATCTTCCAGAAGGACTGCGTATTGGTCTGCCAATGATGGCGGGCTTATTGTTATTTTCAGCGGTCGGGGATACCACCAGCGGTGTCAATGCGCTGATCTGTGCTTGGTTGGTGGGCGTCCAGGGCCGGAATATTGCCTATCCTAAACGCCTGACCTTATTGAGCTTATCGGCGGTTTTGTGTTGTGTCGGTGCCGGACTGTCCATGCTGAGTCTGATCCAACCATTACTGGGGATTGCGGTGCTGATGCTCGTCGGTCTGCTATATGGTTTATGTTCCAACCAACGTAAATATATTCAGTTGCTGACCTACAATGTGGGCTTCTCACTGATTTGTGCCATGCACCTGTTAGAAACCGATACGCCTTGGCTAATGGTGTTACTGTCAACCGCCTTTGGCAGTTGGAGCGCTATGCTCAGTGCCGTGCTAGCGGGCCCTTGGTTGTCAATCCAGCAAGGAGAGCAGCTACTGGCAAAAGTGACCCGACAATTTGTCAACTGGTGCGCTATCCTGGGTTACTCTGATGCGGCTAATGTTGGCAAGCGGCTGGCGTTGCGCGAACAGTTGGATGACGCGATTGCGGTGCTGGCCCACTGGCTACAGGAAATGCCGGACAACAGTGCCGTAAAACGTATCGCTGGCGGGCTGCGCTCACATCTGCAGTTGATAGAGGCAATGGAAGAGATCGGCCGTATTCGTCAGCATGAAATCTCTATGGCGAATGCGACGGCACTGCAACACTATCTGTACGAGTTTGCAGCTAACTTTGATGCTTTTTTGCTGCAAGGAGCACCGTTACCTCATCTGCCGCTGGAAAATGGGCTGCATCCTGCGTTAACTGCCGTTGAGCAACAGATCCAACAAGCGCTATTGCCCAGTACACCATTACCGGCGAATTGGCGCACAATTCTCAAACTTATCTGGCCTTCTGACGCCGACAGCATAAAAACCCAATGGCGCAAAGCACTGCATAAAGGCTCAAGGGAATGGCATCATGGTCTGCGTATTCTGTTCACCTTATTCTGTTGCCAACTAGTGGTAGAACTGTTGCCCTTCCAGCAGGGGTATTGGGTCACGTTAACGGCGTTTATCCTGCTGATGGCGGCACCACTTGGGCAGTTGCAATTGCGCATCTGGGGCCGTTTTTATGGCACGCTGCTGGGTTCTTTAGTGGCGTTGGCACTGGTGTGGTATTGCGGTACCGGTGCCTGGCTACTGCCAGCAACTTGTCTGACACTATTTCTGGCATTTGCGACTTACTATAAAGCTCGCTATGAGATCCATGTATTCTGGCTAACGGTGATGATGGTTTTTGCTATCACCTTGTTATTGCCAGCCGAACCTTATATCGCCTTTTACCGGGCACTAGATACGCTGACCGGAGTCGTGTTATCAGTGCTGGCAATGTATCTGTTTATTCCGAGCTGGACACGTCGCTGGCTGGATAACTACGTTTGCCACTTCATTGAGCTGGAACAACAGTGGTTGCAAAGCATCGCCAATGGAACGCCTGACATTGCATTGCGCTGGCAGGCTCATGCCGCATTGCGACAGCTGAGCCTGGAGGTCAGTTACATGAAACTGGAACCTAACACCTCTGCCAGAGAGTTGCAGGACTGGCAGAGTTTTTTGTGGTTGGGGCTGACATTGCACTGCACGCTAGTCGTGTTGGCAAGACAAGGCCAGCAATCGCAACTAAAGCCTTTTTGTCAACAACTGGCGGCTTGGTCAACGTTGTTTCGCAGGCGTTTGCAACCTCAATGGTCATTATTACCACCAGCCACAACTGTCAGTGATGAAGTTCATCAATGGCTGTTGCAGGATATTGCGCAACTGTATGCCTGGCTGCATTGGCAACAACCCTTCCAACTGACGCCCAAGCACCAGTGATACAAATTAATGAACCCGCTGATTTTGCTGGGCAAAACAGCAACAACCGGCTAGTCTTAACAAGACATTAACCAGTGGCAGGAACAGGTTATGCGTATTTTGCTGATCGTACTTTGTCTGTTATCTGTTGTGGCTCAGGCGACTGTCTATAAATGGGTGGACAAGGATGGCAATATTCATTATAGCGATCAACCGCATAGCAATGCGCAACAAGTGCAGTTGAATGAAAACACCGATAATCAGGTCAGCATGGCTCCGGTTAAGCCCCTCAATATTGCCGGTGCTACCGCAGTAACTGAGCAAAAGGCCATATATCAGGTCAGTATTCTATCCCCCCACCATGAAGAAACCATTCGTGACAACGCCGGCGACTTTACGGTAACAGGTGATGTACAGCCGCAACTGGCATCCGGCCATCACCTACAGCTATATATCGATGGCATTGCCACTACCGACGCCCAAACTTCGGCACTGTTTTCTTTGAAGGATATCGATCGGGGCGAACATAAACTACAACTCAAAGTTATCCAGCAAAACGGCAAAGTCCTTGCATCCAGCTCAGAAATTACCATTTTTCTGCACCAAGCTGGGCTAATCAAACCCGCGATTCCAGCACCGAGTGTCAAAAGAACCAATGGATAACTATTTTAATTCATGGTGTTATCCACATAGTTGCGTTCTTCTTAGTATTCGGTAGCAACTTGCGGCTTGCACCAGAATGGCGCACTATTATGGTGCACAACGATCTGGAATATGCCGATGGACACGAATTTACTGCTCAATCATCTGGTGACCGCAGTATTGGTTATCGACGGCGAGTTACGCCCGGCCTATGCCAATGCTGCGGCGGAACAACTACTGGGAGTTTCCAGTCATAAGCTGAAAGAACAACCGCTGACCGACAGTCTGCATATGCTAGCCATCGATGCCAAAGTGCTGAAAAACGCCGTCATCGGGCAACAAGGACTCACCGTCAATACCTCACAATTAGTGACGCTGGATGGGCAACACCATACCGTCGATTTAACACTGGTTCCTATGGAACATGATGCGGAACAATCGGCTTGCAGCCTGTTGGAATTGCGTCAGGTGGACCAACAACGGCGCATCCACCAGCAACTGACGCTGGATGCACAGCAGCAGGCGGCTCAGTTTCTGGTACGTAATCTGGCGCATGAGATCAAAAATCCGCTTGGTGGCTTACGCGGCGCGGCGCAACTGTTGTCAAAAGAACTGAGTGATGAACATCTGCGGGAGTTCACCACACTGATTATTGAACAAGCGGATCGGTTGCGTAGTTTAGTTGACCGTTTACTGGGGCCGCAAAAACCTTCGCAGCACAAAGTGTTAAACATTCACATGGTGATCCAGAAAGTATTGAATCTGGTAAGCGTTACATTACCACCAAACATTCGTTTGCGGCAGGACTACGATCCATCGATCCCAGACTTACCGATGGATGAAGACCAACTGCAACAAGCCATTCTCAACATAGTGCAAAACGCCATTCAGGCGCTCGAGCAACAGAAAGCCGGCGACATTATGCTCCGTACCCGTACGGCACATCAGGTGACTATTGGCACACAACGCCACAAGTTGGCGCTGATCCTGTCGATCATCGATAACGGCCCAGGTATTGCGCCAGAGTTAGTTGATACCTTGTTTTACCCGATGGTTACCGGCCGTAAGGATGGCAATGGTCTCGGGCTTTCCATTGCTCACAATATTGCACGTTTGCACGGTGGTCGTATTGACTGTAATTCGACGCCGGGCCACACAGAATTTAGCCTGACCCTGCCTATCAATCTGGATCAGGACAACTTATAAGGTCAGCAGAAGAGGGAACAACATGAGTGAACAAGTATGGATCCTCGATGACGACAGCTCCATCCGCTGGGTACTGGAGCGGGCACTACGCGGTGCCAAAATCAGTTGCAGCAGCTTTGCAGCGGCTGAATCTTTGTGGGATGCGCTGCAGATTGCCCAGCCGCGCGTCATAGTGTCTGACATTCGTATGCCTGGCACCGATGGGCTGACATTGTTGGAACGCATCAACGTCCATTACCCACATATTCCGGTCATCATCATGACCGCGCATTCGGATCTGGATAGTGCAGTGAGTGCCTATCAGGCAGGAGCATTTGAATATCTGCCAAAACCCTTTGATATTGATGAGGCCATTACGCTGGTTGAGCGGGCGATTACTCACGCCACCGAACATTCACCGGTACCCGTGGAGTCTCAGCTCAACACCCCGGAAATCATCGGCGAAGCCCCAGCCATGCAGGAGGTGTTTCGCGCTATTGGTCGCTTGTCGCGCTCATCCATCAGTGTATTGATTAACGGTCAGTCTGGCACAGGTAAAGAGCTAGTAGCCGGAGCACTGCACAAACACAGCCCTCGCCGAGATCAATCCTTTATCGCGCTGAATATGGCCGCCATTCCCAAGGAGTTGATTGAGTCTGAACTGTTTGGTCATGAAAAAGGGGCGTTTACCGGCGCTGCCAACGTGCGCCAAGGCCGCTTCGAACAGGCAAACGGCGGGACATTGTTTCTGGACGAAATCGGCGACATGCCACTAGATGTGCAAACCCGCCTGTTACGAGTGCTGGCAGATGGTCAGTTTTACCGGATAGGCGGTCACTCTCCGGTTCGCGTAGATGTACGCATTATTGCTGCCACCCACCAGGATCTGGAATTACTGGTACAAAAAGGTCAGTTCCGCGAAGATCTATTCCACCGCCTTAATGTCATCCGTATTCATCTACCGCCGTTATCACAACGCCGCGAAGATATTCCACAGTTAGCGCGCTATTTTCTATCCCAGGCGGCGAAAGAAATTGGTGTAGAAGCAAAAATTCTCACCAAGGAGACCGCTGCAAAACTACAACAACTGCCATGGCCGGGGAACGTCAGGCAGCTAGAGAACACCTGTCGCTGGCTGACAGTGATGGCCTCTGGACAGGAGATACTGCCTCAGGATTTACCCCATGAACTGTTTAAAGATCCCGTAATTCAGACAAATGGTAATGGTAATTCCCAAGACTGGCAGAGTGCTTTACGGCTATGGCTAGATCAGCGCCTGTCTCAGGGAGAAAACGATCTGCTGACGGAAATCCAACCTGCATTTGAGCGCATCTTGCTTGAGACGGCCTTAGAACACACCCAAGGCCACAAACAGGAAGCCGCCAAGCGTTTGGGCTGGGGTCGTAACACCTTGACCCGTAAGCTTAAAGAACTATCTATGGACTAAATAAACGCAGAAAGGGCCAGCTTTTCATGTCTAATATGACAAAAATATATGTTGTTGCGAGGATGATTCTAGCGTTGCTCAAATCTGGCTGAGTCAAAGTACTTAGAAGAACTCGCCTAGAGCGGATTATTTCGTAAAGAAAAAATTGGGTGAAGTCACTATTACATTAACTAGGCTTGATGTGGATTACTCATGCAATATGCCTAATAGAGATCAACACACTATTACCCCATACACCCTTCAACCTGAGCCTTCAAATCACCACCGCCCGTTCTTCTACGACATCATCAGGATCCTGGTGGATGATCACTTCTGCACTCGGAAACAATTCAAGAATACGGTTCTCAGCATCTACAGCAATTTCATGTGCATCATGCAATGATAGCGCCCCATCTAATTCCATGTGTAGCTGAATGAATACAGTCTGACCAGACTGCCGAGTTCGCAGATCGTGGACTCCCTGCACCCGTTTATCTAGGCAGGCAATTTCTGAAATTTGCTGACGGGTTTCTTCATCCAATTCCCGATCCAGTAGCGCTTGGATGGAACGGTATCCCAAGCCCCAAGACTGATGACCAATATAAAGCGCAATCAGCACGGCAAATAGACCATCGGCCCACCACCAGCCGTATTGTGCCAACACTAGCGCCAGTAACACTGCGGCATTAAGAAATAGATCGGATTTATAGTGCAACGAATCGGCTGCAACTACGCTGCTGGAAGTTGCATCCAGCGCTTTTTTCTGCACGATGACCAAAGCCAACGTCAGCACAATCGCGATGACCGACACCACGATCCCGACTGTGGCGTGTTGCAATGGCTCTGGAGTGATTAAGCGTCCACCACCGTGCAATAGGAGTAAGAAGGCACTGCCCATGATAAAAGCCGACTGCGCCAACGTTGCCAGATGTTCGGCCTTGCCATGACCATAACGGTGATCATGATCCGCGGGGATAAGTGCATAGCGAATAGCAATAAAATTAACCACCGATGCCATCACATCGGCAATAGAGTCAGTCACAGACGCCAGCATACTGGCCGAGCCAGACCACAGCCAGGCCAGTAACTTTATCAAGATCAGTGTAGAGGCAGTTGCGATTGCGGCACGACTTGCCAACTTTACCCAAAACGCATAATGGGAACTTTGTATCATCAACCAAGCTCAGAAAATTAACGTTAACTGAGCCTATGTTAACAGAGTCAATCGTCCTGGTCTGTGATCCACATTGGCATTTTTTCCAGCTGGCTTTTGAGCTCGGTCTTCTGTTTTTCGGTCAACAGATTATACAGCTGGTTGTGAAGCTTCATGCGTTGCAGTTGCTGTTGAGTGCGCCATTGCTGTTGCTGCTCAAGCAGTTTTTTCGCCTTGGACTCATCAAACTTCGCCGCGGTCATCACTTCCTGCATCGCCTTGTGCCGGGCAATACGGTCAGTTTGCATGCTATCGCGTTGAGCATCAAACAGCTTTTTCATAGCAGTTTTCTGTTCTTCTGTAAGCTCCAAGTGATGCATAGCCATAAAACCCATGTGGTCCATGCCATAGCCCATTCCATGAGAGAAGCCACCTCGCATCCCCATACCACCCGACATACCTGGTTCCATGCCTTGACCACGCATCATACCTGCACCTTTCCCCATATACTGAGGACATGGACAAGCGGGCGCTGGCGGCGGAGTAACATCGGCTTTTTCGGTCTTGCCAGCATCTGCTGCAAAGGCGCCTGTTGCCCAAAGACTAGACGCTGCTACCAGCGCCAACATACCTGTTTTAAGCTGCTTAACCATTGTTTTGTCCCTCACTTTGCAAACGGATTTCATGTGGATACCTTAAGTTTATATCCTGCACTGTAATAGTGGATACTCAATGAGTAAATCACCGTAAATAACACGCTATCCCACTGAAAATTAGCATCTTTACCCATTCTTACACAGCATGACTACAATTGACTGATAAATAGGTATACTGCTCACAATATATAGATAATGGCAAGCGTGTGGGAAAAGTCACTATGAGCCGGATTTTGTTAGTAGACGATGATTTGGCACTGGCAGAGTTACTGAGCCAATTGCTGGAGCTGGAAGGCTTTGAGCTGACAATGGCTTATGATGGTCAAACCGGGCTGAACATGGCACTGGCAGAGGATTTTGATATTATTCTGCTGGATGTGATGCTGCCGAAGTTAAGCGGTTTTGCAGTATTACAGGAATTACGCAGTAAAAAACAAACGCCAGTGTTGATGCTGACTGCCCGGGGCGATGAAATTGACCGAGTGATTGGGTTAGAGCGCGGTGCTGATGATTATCTGCCAAAACCATTTAATGATCGGGAACTGGTGGCAAGAATTCGTGCCATCATCCGCCGTTCCAATACTATCGCACAAGACATCCACCACAATAATGAGTTGGCGTTAGGTGACATCAAAATGGACCCGACACGTCAGGAAGCCTACTGCAACGAACAACTGCTGATGCTGACAGGTACGGAATTCAGTTTGTTATTCGCGTTAGCACAGCAAGCAGGCGACCTGATCAGCAAAGATGAGCTCAGTGAAAGAGTGCTGGGCAAGAAATTGATGCCATTTGATCGCAGCCTGGACATGCATCTTTCCAACCTACGCAAAAAATTGCCGGAGCGCCCTGATGGTCGACCACGGGTAAAAACCATTCGTGGCAAAGGCTACATCTGGATCCCTTAATGTCAGCGTTTTTTTTGCCCAACCGTCTGTTCATCAAACTGCTGATCGGTTTTTGGCTGTGTAGCAGTTTAATTATATTGGCAGTCGGCAGTCTGCCGCTGTTACAACAGAGCCATGAAGCTGGTGAGATCCCTCCGCCTATCATGAATGTTCTGCAGCGAGTGGCAGAAAAACTACAACGTTCGCCGGAACGATTACGCAATATTCGGACGATGGAAGGTGCGGACATTGACCATCATCGCCCGCTGGTGGCTCCGCCAGATGCCGACCCAACAATAAATTTTCCCGGACCCCGTGCTGAAGATCCTAAACGTCCTAGGAACATGGGAGAACAGCCGTTTCATCTGTTTATATTTGATGCGCAAGGGCAACTGATTAACAGTCCGAGACTGCCGCTGACAGTGCGCAATAATCTGCTGATGATCTCCGCACTGGAACGGCCGAGCCCGCGTGCTTTTAGTTTTCGTGAAGAAATGTTTTTCGGGCCAATTGTCTTTAGCGCTAATGGCGAAAACTACCGTTTGTATGCTGGTTTACCAGGGCCGCATCGGCTTCCGTGGTTCTTCTTTTTCATTGAACACAAACTGCTGACACTGTCGTTAGCGATTTTATTATCAGGCGTCTTATGTGCTCTGCTGGCTTGGCATCTAGGTAAGCCGTTGATGTCATTAAAATTAGCGGCCAATGCCCTAGCGCATGGAAACCTGACCAACCGGGTGGATGAGGCAACCTCCAGACGCCACGATGAGATTGGAGAACTGGGCATCGCTTTCAACAGCATGGCCGATGCTATTGAGCGCATGGTCAACAGCCAACGCCGCTTGATCAGTGACATTTCTCATGAATTACGTACCCCCTTAACCAGATTGCAACTGGCGCTAGCACTGGCACGCAAAAGAGGTTTTGCCGGAGAAGAAACCGAACGCATAGCCTATGAAGCAGATCAACTGGGACAGATGATTGCCGAGCTGTTGGAATTATCTCGGGTGACCCTTAAAACACCGGAAGAGAAAGTCTATGTCGGTCTCGCCGAATCTTTGAGTCAGGTGCTGGATGATGCCGAATTTGAAGCGGCACAGCAGGGAAAGAATATCCTTATTCAGATCCCAGAAGAGTTAGTAGTACCGCATTACCCCCGGCCCTTGTCACGTGCCATTGAAAATCTGTTACGCAACGCCATCCGCTACGCAGAAACCGAGATAACGCTCTGTGCCAGCGTGGAACAAAATAAAGTGCTGATTATTATCGCTGACGATGGCCCGGGGATTGAAGAACAAGAACTGCTAGCTATTTTTAAACCCTTCTATCGACCACAGTCCGCACGTGACCGCGAAACGGGTGGCTGGGGACTAGGTTTGGCCATTACAGAAGCTGCCGTGGCCGCACATCATGGCACCATCAGTGCCCGTAATCGCATCATTGGCGGTCTGGAAGTCACCATGAAATTGCCACTGGTGAGCTAGCGTCAAGCCATTTGCGGGCAAACCACATGTAATGGCCGCAAATGGTACATTCCCACCGCTGGATGGCTAAAAAAGCCCACTTCCCAAGGATTTTTACAGATAAACTGTTCCCTGATCTGTTCAAATAATGGTGAGGTCTTAGGAATTTGATACATCTCGCCACTAATGATGCTGTAGTTCCACACTATTGCTACCTCAAACGCAAGAGTCGCCCGGTTATCAATGGCAAAATAGCAGCGATTATCTTTGCGCAATCGCTGCGCTTTAAAGGTTTCTGGAAAGGTGATTAGGAAAATATCGTCATCAATAGATGATAAAATGCCATCACTGTTAAGTGGGGTTGGCGCAGTGCATGTGTTAACAATACACCTATCTTGTTGTTTTGCTCATTACGATCAATCTGGGGTGCTTTTTGTACTTAGCCCGCAACTGACAAGCCGCTGTTACCTGTAAACAATTACTTTTATAATGCCTGCGTTTTTAGCTGTCGGCCATACTTACCATGTTTCATATCGCTTTATACGAGCCAGAAATCGCGCCGAATACCGGCAATATCATTCGTCTGTGCGCCAATAATGGCAGCCAGTTGCACCTCATAGAACCGCTGGGATTTGATTTAGAGGAAAAGAAACTGCGCCGCGCCGGACTCGATTACCGAGACCTGACATCGGTGCAGCGTTATGCCAACTTCGAAGCCTTTCTACGTGCCATGACAGGTAAACGTATTTTTGCCTGTACCACCAAAGGCAGTCGCCCGCATTCAGAAGCGCACTATCAGCCAGGCGATGTGCTGCTGTTTGGCCCCGAGACTCGAGGTCTGCCATTATCTATTATCGAGTCACTGCCAACAGAGCAACGTATCCGCATACCAATGGTGTCCAGCAGCCGCAGTCTCAACTTGTCCAATGCTGTGGCAATTATCAGTTATGAGGCATGGCGCCAACAAGATTACGGAGCTGCCCGCTAGTGCTTCTCCGACCGCTACGATTTTGATAAGGTACTGATTACAAGACTCCCTATTCAGGAAGTGGCGGGAATGAGCAAACTGAAAAGCCGCATCAAAACCCAGCATCAGCTTAGTTTCCACGGTGATTACAGCTGTGAAACAGTCGCTTTTTTTGACGACAACATACTGGTGCTGCGGCTGTGGGATCAACAGGCCAGCCAACCTTTATTGCAGTTTCGCCGCGCAGAAGATTTGCAGCTGTTGTTGTCATTGCCACTGGCTGAATATGACGGCAGCCAGATTTTTTGTCGCTGGGGCGATGGTTTAGCGTTGTTAGGCAAGTCTGGACTGTGGTTCTGGCCTAGCATTGCCGAACAGGAAGCAGAATTTTACCCACTGCACAACGGTGACGTATTGCAGCAGCAACTCAATGGTCAGCAGTATCAATTTACACCATTACAAATGGTGGCTCTTGATGAACAGCAACTACTACTGCGAATGAGCGGCGCTAATAACCGCAATGGCCGAGCAATTTCCTGGCTGTTCATTAACGAAGACGGTAACAGTCATATCGTTAACCGTTTTAAAGAACTCGACGATACCGAGGTGCTGCAGTTACCCGCTTTTGCGCAAACACAACCTGAGCTGGCGGCAATAGCCGTCAACAACGGCACCATCTGGAGTTTGTGTTATCCACAAACTGGCGCAAAGCAACACACAGCCAATGTGAATGTATTGGTGCCTTACCAATATCGGCTGCCAAAAACCTTGTTGGGCTCGCTGTCGAAACTGCTGGGTGCGGGTCAAAAACGCGAATTACTACTGCAGCCCGGTCTGCAACCACTTGCTGGCGGAGATGCTTGCTTTAGTGAAAACCATCAATGGTTATGGTTGCATCCTAAAGGCAAGAGCAGTTTAGATTGCTATGCCATTGGCTCTGGTCTTAGTCAGCATCAGATCAGTCTTACACCAGGGCAAAATCTCGGTGATATCAGCAAACGCCAAGCGCACCTGAGTTTCTGGGATGAAAAGCACTTTCTGGTGCATAACGGCACGCAGCTTAACCTGTGTGAAGTGCTGTTACCCACTACTACCGCCTAATTCGTCAGTATTCTGCCCTTACATCAGTAATCTGTGTCTGTCTGGCAGTGATAGCGATTAGCCAATATGGCTAACAGAATCGCAGCCAAGGCACAAAAATGCCGGCACATGGCCGGCATTTATCAGCTCAGAGATTAGTCAACCGCCAAAGCCCACAGCTTTGATATCCAGTTGTTTTACCTGCCCATATTTAGCAGCAATCGGTGCAATCTTGGCAGCGTTACCAATCAACACAAACTGCAGCTTATCTTTGGGAAAATAGGTATCAATCAAGCGTTTGCTGTCAGCAACAGTCAAGCTGTCCACCCGTTTCTGAAAATCGTTGATATACGACGCATCAAAACCGTAGATATACATATCTGAGAGCAGCCCCGCCAGCTCACCGTTGGTTTCGTAACGCGGTGGGAACTGTCCTTTCACGTAAGTTTTCGCCGACGCCAGCGTTGCCTCATCAATGCCTTTATCCCACAACCGCTGGTAGGTTTTCAGCGCCAGATCAATTGCCTGCTCAGTGGATGACATTTTGGTAAAGGTACTAATTTCAAACAAGCCAGCGTCGCGATAACTGATAAAACTGGAACGCGCGCCATAAGTGAGACCAGAATTTACCCGCAACTCATCATTAAGCCAGGAAGTAAAGCGCCCTCCGAGAATGGTATTCACCACGGATAACCCAATATAGTCTGGGTTGTTACGGGCCACCCCCATACCGCCAATCAGGAAGGTCGTTTCAATGGCATCCGGTTTATCCACCAGCAGCACTTGCGATTGCGTCAAGCTTGGCAAGCCCTTGCTCAAATCCAGCATAGGTGCAGGCTTCTGTGATGACCAACGACCAAATAGCTGCTGCAGTTTGGCTTTCATTTGTACCGGGTCAAAATCACCGACCACGCTGATGGCGGTGTTGCCTGGCTGGTAAAACTGGTGATAAAACGCTTTCACCTCTGGCAATGCCAGCTTCGCCAATGAATCACGATCACCCGAAGTAGCATTGCCATAGGGGTGCTCAGCAAATATCAGCTTGCTGAAATAACGGTTAATCACCGACTTAGGACTTTCTTTAGATTGTTCCAATTCGGCAATATTGCGCTGCTTCAGTTTGGCAAATTCCTGCTTATCAAACCGTGGCTGCAACAACACATCGGCCACCAGCCCGAGCATGATATCAGTATCCTTAGCCATAAAGTCAGCACTGAGGTAGCTACCCTCACGGCCGCTACTGGTGTTTAAACTGGCACCGAGAAAATCGATCTGTTGTTCCAATTGCTGCTTGCTGTGTTTACCCGCACCTAATAACAAGGAATCCGCCGTCATACTGGCGATCCCTCCGATGTTGTCATCGACACTCCCCGCCCTGACAACAGCATTGACAGTAATCAATGGCACTTCTTTTTGAGGCATCAGCATCAGTGTCAAGCCATTGTCCAGTGTCACTGTCTCATAAGCTGGTAGCTGAAATTTGCCGGTATCCTGACTCACTTGCACAGTGGCGGCTGCAGTTTTAGAGGCTGGCTGGGAAGCAGACTGACAGCCCATGAGGAATAATGTCGTCGCCGCAAGCAGTGTCAGTGGTGTTGCAATATTTTTATAGTTCATTTGTCTGCCTCCTCTTCGGCAGCCAGTACGCCGACAGTACGGTTAGCCTTGTTGAGATAAACTTGCGCGACCCGTTGTATATCCGCCAACGTCACTTTGTTATAAGCAGTTGGCGCATCAAACAGCTTCTGATAACTGCCAAAAAACAGTTCATAGGTGCCAATGGTGTTGGCCTTACCGTTAATGGTTTCCATGGTGCGATAAAAGTCCATCAGCTTGAGGTTTTTCGCTTTATCGAGCTCCTGCTGAGTAACACCTTGACTGGCAACATGATGGATCTGTGCTAGCAGCGCCTGTTCCAACTTGCTTTCAGTCACGCCCGGTGCCGCCACCGCGAGGACATACAGCAAGTTCGGGTCAAATGCCATCGGCATATAGGTCTCAGCCTCCAAGGCTAACTGTTGATCCACCAGCCCACGGTACAAGCGGGAGCTATTACCGTCACTGAGAATAGACGTCAGTAGATCCAGTGCGTAGTAGTCGTTATCACTGCTGGCAGGAACATGGTATGCCAACATAATGTTAGGAGTACTAACTGATGCCTTTTTGACAAAAATACGGCGCTCACCTAACTGTTTAGGTTCAACCGTTTTTATCGGTGCAGGCGGTTGCTGCGCCGGGATCGGAGCAAAATATTCATTTGCCAGCCGCTGCACTTTCGCTAGGGTCACATCACCAGCAATTACCACCACAGCGTTGTTTGGCGCGTAATAGGTTTTGTGGTAATCCACTAGATCTTGCTGTGTCCAGGCGGCAATGTCTGACTCATGACCTATTACTGGCCAACTATAAGGATGTGCTAGAAATGCTACACCTTTCACCGGTCCTTGCAGTGCCTGCCAGTTTGAGTTTTCCAACCCGGTAGTGCGTTCCGATGCCACCACGCCCCGTTCACTGGCAACCATTTTCGGATCAATGTCCAGGTTCGCAATACGATCCGCTTCCAACTTAAAGATGGTTTCTAGTGCGTTGGCAGGGAACCAGTCGGTGTATACCGTCACGTTCTCGGTGGTATAGGCGTTGTTTGCGCCTCCTGCGGCTTCCATCGTGCGGTCAAACATCTTCGGCCCATAGTGTTTGGAGCCGTTAAACATCATGTGTTCAAAGAAATGCGAGATACCGGTAATGCCAGGCCGTTCATTACGGGAACCGACTTTCCAGAACAGGTACATGTTAGCGTTGGGGATGGATGAATCCTCCAACACCATAATTTTCATGCCATTAGCCAGAGTAAAACTCTGAATATCCTTGGCGGTGGTCGCTTGTGCTGTAGCGGCGCTAAACAGACCTAGCGACAACAGCAAAGCGGTCAGTTGACGCTTCATGGTGTGCTCCTGAGATAAGTGTTCTCAGGTATCTTGTGGTGCTGGCACTAAGATGGCAAGTTTACAGCTGTTACAGCCGGATGCTTTTTGTAAACAAGCATGTAAAAGACTTGGCGTTTAATTATTTACTACTTTACGTTTAATTATCTTCATCTTGGGCGTTTCCATTTGATGATCTTTGGCAGCTGCCTCTTTCGCTTGTTGCAGATACTTTGCTTCCCGCTGTCCGCGTTCATTAAACTGTTGTTGCGCTTTTTGTCGCTCTGACTGCTCCCACGGCTCTTGCTGCTGCCGAGCTAGCACTGCCTGTTCCCTTGCCGCAGTTGCGCCCGCAGCAGCTTGGGCTTTTTGCAGTTGCGCCGCTTCTGTTTGTTGTGCCACTTTACTTGCTTGTTCCGCCGCTTTTTGTCCCACCTGACTTAACTCCGCCGCCGCTAATAATCCTGGCAATAGCAGCAATATACCGAGCAATGGTTTTAGCATGATATTTTCTCCGACAAAAAACTCTGTATCTGACAATCATAGTCACACATTTATGTGGTCAAATAGGTAATAATGATCTTTTTTGCAATAAATCAAAAATTTGATTGAGGAATGCGCCAAAACTGTTTATTTTTTGCTACCCAGAAAATAGGCAATCGGCATATTGGATGTGTCCTTTAAGTGGGACAGCAGCGGAGCAGCGCGGATGATGGATTGGACACAAATATTGGCGCAATTACAGGCAGATGCCGCATTGCAACCACAGTTGAAGATCTGGCAGAAACAACCACATGAAACGCCGTTGGCACTGTTCCGTAACGCCATCATTGTTGCCGCTAACCAAGCCGCGTTGGACTACTTCGCTTGTCTGCGCACCGAAATTATTAATGCCGCATTATATGATTTTGCACCACGGCTACAACTGAACGGCCAAAGCAGCATTGAGCAGGCTCGGCGCTTATTTGAAGCCTCGGTCGCCAAACCGCAGGTACAAGAATGGCTGCATCTGAATCGAGACGGTAAAGAGCTGCCCACCCGCCTTTATCTGTACCCGGTGAAATTGCATGAAGATGTGCTGGTACTGGTACGGTTTCAGCATCTGGATCGCCGCAGCCAACCGAGACGAACCCGTAATGACGAATTTGCCGCGATTCCTCGTGGGGTGCTTTCCGGCATTCTGGAAGAGAGCGCCGAGGCAGTTGCCATCACCGATGCCCACAATGTAATACTGGCCGTGAATAAAGCGTTGTGTCGTTTGTCTGGATATAGTACGGCACAACTGCTGGGGAAATCACTGACGGTGTTAGAGGTGGCTGACGACATCCATCAGCAGGAATGTAGCACAGCACTCAAAGAACGTGATTTCTGGCAAGGTGAGATGTTCAAGCTGAAAGCCGATGGCTGTCAATTCCCTGCATGGCAAAGCAGTCGTCGCATCATCGCCGATGGCACACCATATATGGTGACGATTTTCAGTGATATCAGCGATCGTAAAAGATTGGAAAATCGTCTTACTGAGCAAGCGATGTACGATGTGCTCACGGGTTTGCCAAACCGCCGTCACATGAAAAAACTGCTAAGTGAAGCGTTAGAATTCAACCATAAACATGCCGATGCTGAACGCTTAGGCGCTCTGATGTTTCTGGATCTCAACGGTTTTAAACACGTCAATGACTGTTTTGGTCATTCCATGGGTGATCGCATTTTGCAACTGGTTGCCGCACGGCTGGAAGCAGGCTGCATTGAGATGGCCGACATTGCACGTATGGGCGGTGACGAATTCACATTGATCCTCACCGAATGTCAGAGCCGCAAAGAGATCCGTTGGTTTGCTGATCAGATAGTCAAGTTGTTTGATACACCATTTGAGCTGGAAGGACAGAAATTCTACCTCGGAACCAGTATCGGTATCAGTCTGTTTGATGGTGAAAAAATTAGCTCGTCACAGCTGTTAAGCCAAGCCGATACCGCGATGTATTGTGCCAAACGTAGCGCCGACCACATTATGTTTTACGATAAAAGCATGAGCGATGCTGCCGAGCACCGATTAAAACTGCTGGGCGATTTACGCCATGCCATGAGCTTAGGCCAGTTCAGCATTTACTATCAGCCCATTGTGAAGCTGAAGGATAACCACTTACTGGGGGCTGAGGCGTTACTGCGCTGGCAGAAAACCCCACATGAGTTGCTGGAAGCTGCCGATTTTGTGCCTTTGCTGGAAGAAACCGGGTTGATTGTCAGCGTCGGCAATTGGGTGTTGGAACAAGCGTGCCGCCAAGCAGCGCTGTGGCGCAAAGAGGATCATCCAGATTTCACAATTTCAGTGAATGTATCGCCGATGCAATTGGAGCATTCTGATTTTGTCAGCCAAGTTAAACAGGCGTTGAAAAATGCAGCCTTGCCTGCCGATGCGTTGGCCCTGGAAATTACAGAATCGGCACTGCTGCATTATCCCCAGCAAGCTCGGCAAACATTGGAGAACCTGCATAATTTAGGGTTGAAAGTGACCATTGATGATTTCGGCACCGGCTTTTCTTCACTGAGCCGTTTAGGCAATATGCCAATTGATGGTTTAAAGATTGACCGTGAGTTTGCCGGACAACTTGATAGCTCTCGCGGTCGTAAGTTATGCCATGCCATCGTACAGTTAAGCCAGGCATTGGAGTTGTCTTACGTAGTGGAAGGAATTGAGACCGAACAGCAAAAGGCGGTACTGCAGGATATGGGCGAAGGCCAGGCACAGGGATTCTTCTTTGGTTATCCACTACATCCGCAACAATTCGCCCTCGCGCATTTTCAAGCGCGCGTTGTTAGGTAGTTTGTCATAAGACAGAAAGCTGCCAGCTTCAGGAATCTCCTGCATAGCTCCCCTGCAAAGCGATGCGCTGGCAGCCCTGACACACCAGATCTCGTTTTGGTGCCCGCTCATTAGAAAATTGTTGCTGTCTGAATGCCGTGATCTGGGCACGATTTCGCAATGTAAATCGCTTTGCGATGTTTGATTGCCCAATCTATCGACAATTATCCCCCGCACGCACCACTGCATCTGTACGACATTTCCCGCGAAATACTGACAACTTTCACAATATTTTAATGCTTTCTTAAGATCTCGTTGGACATAATGCCCGCTATTGTTTAAATCATGGTCACTTTTGCCTATTGCAGGCCAAACCACGTACCATGAGATCACAGGAGACGTTATGTCCCGTTTGTTTGTGTGGCGCCATAAGTCTGGTTTCGTGGCAATTATTGGCACGCTACTGAGTGCATTAGTATTTTGCCTAGCCCTGCTGATACTGCCACTGTTGCTACTGGCAGCGGCTGGCGTGTTGTTAGTGTTGAGTCTGTTTGGCCGCCGCTATTTGAAACAACATATGGCAAGGATGCAGCAATATCGTTTTCGTGCCAATAAACGGGATATATATGATGCCAACCCCCATGTGTGTCGCGATCACCCACATCAATGGCACGGCAAGGGGCGGATACTGGAACATCAAGATTAGTCGGTAAGTAATTCCTTTGCTCGTTGTAATGACCGCTGTTCCTCTGGATCTTTGCTAACCGTCAATACCCGTTCTATCTGTTGCACCAGCGATTGCCACAAGGGTTCAATCACCTGTTGCTCCTGTGCATTACCGCGTTTTTTTGCCAACTTCAGCCAGGCTGCCGCTTCCACGACATCAATCCTTGCTAGACTACCATCGGTTAATGCAATGGCCAGTTCAATCATTGCGGGCACACTGTGGCCATAGCGAATGACCTGTCGCAAGTAATTCTCTGCCTGCGACATATCGCTGCCAAAAGCTTGTTCTTGATTCAACATGTGCTGCGCGCGCGCCAGCATGGCATCTAACTGTCCCTGCTCAGCCGCCTCCGCCAGCCATTGCTCACTGGCCGCTGGATCCACCTGACAACCTTCGCCTCTAGCCAACAATAGTGATAGATGATACTGGGCATGAGGATAGCCGCTTTGCGCTGCTTGCCTGATATGCTGAAACGCCGCTGTTAAATTGCCCTGCTGGTAACGAAGTACCCCTAGGTTCGCCATCGCTTCCACATGTTCCTGCTCGGCGGCGGCGGTCAAATATCGCTCGGCCAACACAAGATCGGCTGTTATATCGCCACTGCCAACCAAATAGAAATAGCCCAGCAGCGCCATCGCATCAACAACACCGACCTCAGCCGCCTGGCGGATCAACTGCTGTCCGGCGAGCAAGTCAGGTTTGCCGCTGTACCCATGCAACAGTGCCACACCATGTTCAAAAAGTGCACGAGGTTGCTGCGCAGCGGCCTGAGCAAACCAATAAGCGGCTTTGGCGAGATAGTGTTGTGCCTGTTGCTGTCGTGGCAACGGCTCGGCGTCAGTTATTGCCTGCTCCTGCTGTCTTGCCATCAACGCCTGACTCTTAAACGACATACCCAGCAGATATTGGGCTTCGCTATCATCTTCCATCACCGCACGAAAACACAGATCCCGCCCGCTCAGTTCATCATATTCGTCAAACTGGTACTCTGGGGCTGAGCACTGCCGTAGCAACGGATACACCAGCTCCACCAGTTTCAGCAGATCGCGAATAGCCTTGCGAGCCAATTGCTGTAACTGTACTTGGTCCAAATGGTATTTCTCGGGATGAGCGCCGCGATTACCATCGGCCCGCAGCCGATGCAATAAACGGGTGATACGGACATCGATCAGTCGCAGTCGGTTGAGCTGCTCAATCCGGTCATAAAGATTGGGACTGTCGAACACCACCGCTGTAGGTTCTGCCAGTAGTGCGGTCAGCCGATGCGCAAAGCTTCTGACATGAAGCAACGACTGTGTTGGCACATCACTGACATAACGCTTGGCATTGCGGTATTCTGCGGCCAGAGCCTCCGAGACACCAGCGACGAACTCGATATCGTTCACTCTGGCCCCTGTAATTTAGGCAGACTGACGACTGACCCGGTACAGCCGGAACAGTGCCACGTTGACATACAAACTGATAAAGCCGGTGATGCTTTCTACCACTAACCGCAATATCACTGGCGCATGTTCTACACTTGCAGAAATCACGCTGCCCAACAGTACCAGCGGGAAGTACAGCAACAGCACTAACAATGTGCGACCGGTAACATGTTGACTAAAGACAAAACTGGCTTTAATCGCCTGTAATGGTGACAACCGCTCAACCACCACCATGAAGTTAACGTACGACAGTCGGGCAAACAGATACAAGCTGATCCCTAGGCCAATAACGCCAAGAGGCCCCAATGTGGAAAGTATCACCACCGGAGCAGCAATGGCCATGCCGGAAAATATGCCAGCAACCATCAACCACGGCAAAAAGGGTAAGCTGTCTTTCAACACCGACAAAATGCTGGGCTGATAACCCTCAGTGCGCAATTCCATGAACAGCGTCAGCGAGGCAATCAGCAACGAAAACACCAAAAACAGTAGTAATGCCGCCAGTACATGCGGCGTTCCAATTTGTGGCGCTTTCGGATCCATCGCCGCAAATTCAGCTCCCAACCATAACTGAATACCGACTTGTACCAGCAGAATCGGCAAGGCCAATGCAGCCAGTTGCAGCAGATGGTTGCGGAAAAAATAGAAAGCTTCAGAAAGTATCGCAGACAAGGACATGCAGCATTCTCAACAACGGTGATAACAGTATCAGATTCAACGCTAAGGATACCCAAAATCGCCTGCTAATGCACCGCAGAAATCAAGCGACCGAAGCTTTTGAGTAAGGAAAGCCGTGCATCATCGCGGCGGTTGCGCATAGAATAAGTGCCATTACTAGGATGACAAAGGAATAATCCGAATGAAAGCGCCAATATTAACACTGACCGCCCTGCTGCTGACGCTGCCCGCCCATGCTGGCTTGCTGGATAATCTCAAGTCACAGGTGCAACAAGCAACGGCCAACACAACGACTGCTAGTACCGTGGCTACAGATAACCAAAATACCAGTCTGGTGAGCAATGTAATGTCGCAATTGAATCTGAATCAAAACCAGGCCGAAGGTGGGCTGGGGAGTTTGTTGAGTCTGGCAAAATCCAATCTTGGCACTGCTCAGTTTTCTCAGATTGCTGACACTATTCCCAATGTCGATAGCCTGTTATCCGCAGTCCCGGCGACCGACACTAAGTCGGGCATGAGCGGTTTACTGTCCAAAGCGGGTAATCTGGGGAGCTCATTGCAGGGTAGCGCCATGGTTTATGACGCTTTTTCGAAGCAAGGGATCTCTAAAGACTTGGTCGCCCCAATGGCTGAAATTCTCAAGAAT
Organism: Shewanella sp. 4t3-1-2LB; assembly: GCF_017368415.1. NCBI lineage: Bacteria > Pseudomonadati > Pseudomonadota > Gammaproteobacteria > Alteromonadales > Shewanellaceae > Shewanella > Shewanella sp. 4t3-1-2LB. The sequence goes on along the minus strand of NZ_JAFNJD010000043.1, from coordinate 8,448 downwards.
TATCTGCAAAGCAGTGGTGGAGATAACACCGCCTCATTGCTGACCCAAGGGCTCGGCGCACTGCTGTAAAGAGCTATGTTCGGGAACTCAGACAGCACAGGTCATTCTAACGTTTTAGTAATGAAGTAAGGAAATGACAGAATGATAGCCAGACTAAAGCAGTTTTTTAAAGAGTTGCAGGATACCCCAGATCCGCAGCAACTGGCCCATAGCATCAATCTGGCAGCTGCCTGCATGTTGCTGGAAGTGGTATATGCTGACGAACATCTCGACGGTGCCGAAGCGAGTTTGTTGCCACAGCTGTTGGAACAAAATTTGAGCATATCTGCAGAGGACGCCAGCGAATTAATCGATGAAGCGCGCCGAAATCGAAACGACGCAACGTCTTTATTTCAATTCACTTCAGTGGTCAATGAACACTTCTCGCTGGAACAAAAACAGCAATTGGTATTGTCCATGTGGCAGTTGGCCTATGCTGATGGTGAACTATGCCATTATGAAGACCAGATTGTCCGCCGCTGTGCCGATTTACTGTACCTGAAGCATTCGGAGCTGATCCAACTGCGTAACCAAGCCATCGAGCGCCAGCGTCACCATTAGCGCTGGCGCTAAACCAGCTGCCGCGCGGTTTCTTCACCAGCACCCAACATTTTCTCCAGTCGGCTTGCCAGTCCGTCCATCTGCAATCGCAATCTAAAATGTTCGGTCTGCTGTGCCAGCCAACTGGTTCTTTGCGCATCGGTACAGTCATCCCAGTGCAGTGGCAAATATTTTGCCAGCGCTAACACTAACGCCAGTTTGGAAGGGGCTTTTGCTGACGGCGGATCCTCCTGATAGCGCAATCCTGCCACCAACTCATCTGAAAAATACCATTCACTGGCAAGCTGTGCAGCCACCTCCGCTGGCACAACGCCCAGCAGATACAAGCTGATTTCGGCCTGATCCGCCCCCTCAGCCACCGCCGCCTGCACCTGACGCCACTTGATGGGTTCCATCAGTGCCAACAACAACTCACCAATGTTATGTAACAGGCCACAGGTAAAGGCCGTGTCGTGGCGCAACATCGCCCTTTTTCCCAACTCCTGGCAAAAAAATGCAACTTCAAAACTGCGGCCCCAAAATTTGACTAAATCGATGCCATTTACTGGCGGTATCGCAGATGTTACCGCAGAAGCGGTGACGAGGATCCGCAACGGTTGGATCCCCAAACGGATAACGGCTTCTTCAATAGAACCGATTTCACGTCTGCGGCCAAAGCGGGCCGAATTTGCCAACCGCAACAGTTTGGCGCTGATCAGCGCATCGTGGGAAACCTTTTCCGCCAACAGCCCGAGCTCAGCATCGTCATCATTAACAATTTGCAGAAGTTCATTCAACGCTTTTGGTAACCGTGGCAACTGCTCAACTTTTTGGATGATAGTGGTGTTTCCCATGGCGACTTCCCCTCGTTAAAAGTGCGACTTTAACTATAGGTGATCACCGCCAAGTTGCCGGTAGGGATCGTAACAAAGATTAGGAGGCCGCCATCGGTGGCAACGGTGGCCGTCGTAGTTTGAGTTGTAACCATAGCAACGGCAGCAATATCACCATCAGGGTAATGGCGTACACCATCGCACTTCCCAAGGCCACGCCAAGGACCAGGCACATCAAGCTGCTCAGCACGGCCCAAGGACGGTAACCTTTACTCAGCAACCTGACTGCCGCTAGCATCGACAGCAGATAAATCACCACAAAGACACCGTTAGCCCAGGAAATTAACTGATCCAGCCGGGTATCGGTCAGAAAGTTCGCCAGTAGCACCAATGCCATCAACGACAGGATAAACGCTAATGCTCGTACAGGTACGTTATGCTGGTTACGCGGCGCAAACCAACGCGGCGTAATGCCTTGTTCACTGAAGCTGCTAAGTAAACGCGACACACTGGCCGCATACACATTGGTCGTTGCTAGTCCACTGGCAATCCCTAGAATCCCGATGATCTGAGTGCCATACCCACCCAGCAGCGTGTCAAAAGCACTGATCATTGCCAATGGCGCATCAGAAGGCACCAACAGCAATAACCAAGTACAGACTAAGTAGATAGCGCCGACCAGCAAAGTACCGATCATCATTGCAGGGGTAAAATCTTTCCTCGGATTACGGAAATCCGTGGTCAGATGGGTCATGGTTTCGACCCCTAGAAAACTCCAGAAAGCGATTCCCATCGCCTGCAATGTGCCATGGATATTCAGCACTTCCTGTGGTGCCTGATACTGGGTTGCGCGGCTGACCCCGCTGCCAAACATCAGTACCACCACGGCAACAATACACAAGGTCAGAGCAAACTGTGCTTTCGCCGATACCTGAATGCCGCGCAGATTGAGTCCTAAAAGCACTAACAACACCAACAACTCACACGCCAGCTTACCCCATCCCGCAATGGGCACCATCACCTGAAAAAACTGAAAAGTCATCATAATGGCAGCGGGAGCACCAATAGGGACAATCAGCAGGAAACTCAATCCGACCGCCCGGCCCAGCACCCGTCCAAACGCCTGTTCCACAAAAAATGCTGGGCCAGCAGCATGAGGGAAGCGCGCGCCCAGTTGTGCAAATACGATGGTGATTGGAATAATCGCCAACGTCAGCAGCGCCCAAGCCAGCATGGCACCATGCCCCGCCATATTGACGGTCATCTGCGGTAAAATAAATACGCCGGTTCCCAGCAAGGTGGTTGCCATCAACCCTGCACCTTGCCAGCGGCCAATAGTTCCTGAAGTTGGATTCATCTGATAAATTAACGCCGAATGTAATAGCAGCAGTATAGCGATTTCACCGCTGACAATCTGCGTCAATACACCAAGATAAATTCAGCATTGGCCGACAAAATGACGGCTTTGACGACGATATGATGGGACAATTAAGGAATGGATAAATTTGATCAGGCAATTATCACCGCACTGCGGCAAAATGCCCGCAAGAGCGTATCGGCAATTGCCGAAGAGGTCAGCCTGTCACGTAGTGCGGTATCCGAACGCCTGAAAAAACTGGAACAGAATGGCGTGATCCGCGGTTATCAGGTGTTACTCAGTGAATCACAAAAAGACGGCGTAAGTGCTTACTTTGAGATCCAGCACCAGTGTCGTAACTGCGCCGATATCGTGCACCTGTTTCAGGCGGTACCGGAAGTGGTCACCTGCCATGGAATTTCCGGGGAAATGGATCTGTTGGTTTATGTCAGAACACCGTCCATGCAGCGGCTTCACGAAATCCGTGAAGCCATCGATGCCAACCCAGCGATCAGCAAAATCAAGACCCATGTCGTCATGAGTGAATGGATCAATAATCGCCAAGAATGAGCCACTGACCTTAACACATATTACGCTGATGACTGCGGCGTTGGCTACGCAAGGTCACCAACTGTTGTGCCAATTGCTGCATCAATAACAGTTGCTGTTGCTGTCCGGCATTCAGCACTGTGGGCGGCACACACTGGCTGAGCCTACTGCCAATACTGATGATCAACTCCTCCCCCTGGCTGAGTTCCTGCTGGGTGGCTTTGACAAATAGCAAACGATAAGCACTGAAAAACAGTGTCACCATCACCCCATCGTCCCACGCTTCAGCACTCAGTTCTTGCTCAGAACCGGCCAGAGCGAGCACCAGATTGCACACAGTATCGATCGAGGTAGCACCAGTGAGCAACTGACGTACTATCGATTCGGTCTGCAACTGGGCACTGAGTTTTTCCGCCAATTGCGCCCTATGCCATTGCTGGCCGATAGCAGGAATAAGTGCCATGATTATCTATATAGCTTATATTTCAAAGGGATAATATTAAGTCTGACGCTCAGGTGATTCAAAAATACGCTACCCAGTAGCGCCATTCCTTGATAATAAGATGAGCTTGCGTGTTCATTAGTTAACTCCATCACTCTATTGGCAAAAGGGAGGAGGTGGAACCGTAACAGATCCGACACAACTTTTTGCTGATATTCCGTGGCGTTTCCTTCCGCCATTGAGCCCAGCAAATAACTTAATACAGCAAACATCAAACCAATGTGATCGACGGGCTCATTACTGGTAAAAGTCAGTTCTATATTATGGTCGCTATAGAACTTAGATAGTGCTTGGGTAGAGGTATCATTGAGAAGTTCGTTTTCACATAAATAGACGGATCCCCAAGGCGCCGCTAAAGGCGTATCAGGGCCGCAAAATAAGCGGGTAAAATCGAGCCGTAAAGCCAACGTTTCTGCGTCGCTTCCTGTCCAACCCTCAAAAAATGACGCTAAAGCAGCCTTGCCTCGCTGTTCCGCGACTGAATCAGTCAAACAAGGCCACTGTTCAGCTAAAGCATCAAGTTTGAATGCATTAACAGTTTTACCGTCAGGATCGACCAATATTATATGCTGCAATATATTAGCTATAGCTTGATATTGTTGCAGTTCTTCCTTACTCAGTGCCTTACACATGTTGTTATTTTCCTTTCTGAAAATAAAACCAGGGCGCGCATCACGCGCCCTGTAAACCATTACACTTCAGCTTCATTCAACACTGAACCGCTACCAGAACCCGCAGGCTGCGCTTTAGAACCTGCCTTAATCAACAAGTTTGGATGGGTGATCGATGCCGAAGGTAGTGGCGCGATATGAGCGTCACCGTCGCCATATTTCGCCCGTAAATTCTCCATAGTGTCAAAGTCCAAGGCTCTTAATGGACATGCTTCAACACAAACAGGCTTTTTCCCTTCCGCTAAACGGTCATAACAACCATCACACTTAGTCATAACTTTGCGTTCAGTATCCATTTGAGGAGCATCATATGGGCAGGCCCGAGAACAACTACCGCAGCCAATGCACAGTGATTCTTCAACCAGTACCAAACCATCAGCTTTCCGTTTATGCATAGCCCCCGTCGGACAAGCCTTTACACAGACGGGACTAGAACAATGGTTACAGCCCACAGACACGTAGTAAGCAAAAACGTCCTGCTCATATGAGCCATTACCATTTTCGCTCCAAACACCACCACCATATTCATACACCCGGCGCCATAGAATACCTGGCAGATTGGCCACACCATTGGTTTGAATATCATCTTTGCCACGTAACTTGCCGACCAGACGGTCTTTGCAAGCAATATGGCAAGTTTTACAACCAGTACATTTACTGTTATCGAAATAAAATCCGTATTGAACTTCTTCGGTCATTTTGGGTTACCTCTGTTATGCCTGCTCAATCTGTACGCGGTTAGTGTGTTGTGGATTTCCTTTAGCCAACGGGCTTGGTCGATGTGACGTAATGCTATTAATGCACCCGCCAATATCCACGTTGTTTTGACTTGGATCTGGTTCAAACCAAGCCCCCTGAGCCAAAGAACAAACACCAGGCATAATTCTTGGTGTAATCTTAACTTTGGAAATAATCGTTCCACGGTCATTGTATATTTTGACGGAAGCGCCATTAGTTAGACCACGATTCTTGGCATCCACCGGGTTCATCCATACTGCATCCTCAACTGCCTCACGTAGCCAAGGAATATTATGGAAGGAGGAATGCGTACGTCCTTTGGTATGATGACCGATGATCTGCAATGGGTATTTTTCAGCCGTTGCACTGTCTTCATAACCGTCCCAAGTGACGACATATTTAGGTAGCGCGCTAATCACATCACCGTCTTCCAGAGTCCAGCTAGCAGCGATTTCAGCTAACTGTTCTGAATAGATTTCAATCTTGCCACTAGGTGTTGCCAGTGGATGACCTGCTGGATCCGCCACAAAGGATTGCAGTGCGATTGAATTGGTTGGCTTAGTGATCTTGTAGATGCCTTTTTTCACCATATCAGCATAGGCAGGCAACTCTGGATGTTTAGTACGGGATGTTTCATATACGTACTCCACCCATTCATCATAGCTACGACCTTCAGTAAACTCATTTTCGAGCCCCAAATTAGCAGCAACGTTTTTACAAACATCAAAACAGCTCTTAACGTCTGCGATAGGTTTCACGGAAGAAGTCATTGCAATGATCGTTTCCATATCACTGCCCGTATTACACACAATATCGTGCTGCTCCAGATCCATGACATCCGGCAGCAAAATATCGGCAAACTTAGCCGACGGGGTGTACTGCACATCATGCACCAGAATAAACTCGCACAGGGTGTCATCGGCAAGAATTTTAGCTGTTTCAAATGCTTGGGAGTGCTGATTAATTAATGTGTTACCGGCATAGTTCCATATAAACTTCATGTCAGCACCAAGAACATCAGCCCCTTTAACACCATGCTCTAAAGCCGTCATGTTCTTGCCATTGATGATAGCTTCGGTCCAAGAGAAACAAGAAATAGACTCTTTAACGCTGTTGGTACCAATAGGCAATGTTCCTAAAGATGTTGAAGCAGTACCTGGCCAGTTACCGGTATTGGTACCCGCAATACCAAGTTTGCCAAGAAGAATTGGTAACATGTACACAGCGCGGATGCTTTGCTCACCGTTGGCCTGTCGCTGTATTCCCCATCCCATGGAAATAAAAGGGTTGCTGGCAGCAGCGAGTTTTTCAGCAAGACTGATTATTTGTGCTTCTGAAATCCCGGTAATACTGGAAGCACGTGCCACAGTCTTCGGTACACCGTCTGTAGTACCCAGAATATACGACTTGTAATCACCGTTTGCTGGCGCAGACTCAGGCAGGGTGCTGGCATCGTAACCAACGCAATATTGATTCAAGAAACTTTCGTTTACCAACCCATTGTTGATTAAGTGGTATGCAATGCCTTCAACCAGAGCGGCATCTGTCCCTGGACGGATCGCCAGCCAGGTACTTTCTTTGCCTAAAGCGCTTTCTGAGTATCGTGGATCAACGATGATCACTTCTTTACCTGCGCCAAACAGGCTGTAATCGTAGGCGCCGCCGGTACCACTCATCCGGGTTTCTGATGGGTTAAAGCCGAAAAATACCAATAGATCAGCATTTTTCATTTCCGTATAGGTACTGGACGTATAGGAACCATACGTATAAGGCGCTGCATAAACAATTTGCGCAGCACTATAGGTGCCGTACTGGTTCAGAAAACCACCCGCAAGATTTAGCAACCGTTTGGAAGATTCACGCCCACCGGCACGGAATTGGTTGGTACCTGATGCATAGTTCCAATACACGGATTTGTTACCATAGGCGTCAATAATTCGCTTCAACTCTGACGCAATGGTTGAGTAAGCTTCATCCCACGTAATACGGACAAAATCACCATTACCACGAGTACCAACGCGTTTCATTGGATATTTGAGACGATCTAATGCATAGATCTTCTGCCGGCTAGAACGGCCACGCAGACATGCCCGCGCTTGCTGCACGCCCCAACTATCATCTGTTGTATCGTCGGTTTCTATATGAGTAACAATATTGTCCTGACTGAACACTTTCAGAGCACAGGAAGCCGCACAGTTACATGTACAGGATGACCAGTTAATGGCTTCTTCAGTGGTTGGCTCGGAAGGCACCTCTTCCACATCTTTTGAACTGGAGTTACAGCCGGTCACTGTGGCAGCCGCACTCAGCGCCGCGCTCATTTTTAAAAAACTTCTACGTTCCATTTGTATTTAAACCTCGTCTATTTATAACGTTGGCCTAGGGCAGTTTGTAGCTGAAGCTCAACATCAGCAGGTGGGCGTTATAGTTGTGATCCAGTTTGCCTAGGGTGGTCAGGCCGGTAATAGCATCCACGGCCACCTGAGCATCGTCGGTATCGTAGTAACGTTCATAGCGGTAGCTCAGCTTGAATCCCATCTGTTCGCTCAGGGCATAACGGCCATACAGCTCCAGACTGTGGCTGAAGTCGTAATAGTCACCGTAATCACTGCTATCAATGGCCGTGTTGCTTTCGGAGTTCGCAAACAGGTAGTCACCGCCCACCGTCAGTTGGGTCGACCAACGGTAGCTGAACCCGGCACCAAGGTTGATGAAGCGGTCTTCTATCCGCCCTTGCCAATCTGCTGTTGCAAAGTGGGAGGAACCCGCCATGTCGGAGTTAATCCATTGCTGGCTGGCCAATGCGTACACATGCCAATCTGCAGTGGGGTCAAGCGATAGATTGGCGTCGTAGCGGTAGTCTTCTGAGGCCGATAGTCCTAACTCGGTATGCTGGTAATCGTCTTTGGCATAACGCAGATTGATATCCAAGGTCAGCCAGGACAACGGGGTATGGCTAAAGCTCAGTTCCGCGCCGTAGCGGTTGTGGTCAGCTAGGTAGTACTTACGCAGCAGTGGATTTTCGTCAGGAGCGGTGATGCGGGAAGCATCATATCGAGAACCATCACGGCTTTCATAAAGTGCTTTGACGCCTAAATAGCTGATCCGAATACTGCTACATTTTCGCGATGCCGTGTCCGTTGCCGGGGAAAGGCGAAACGGTTTCCATAAAATGCCATACCTTGCCAAGAAGTTCCCGCATGTTTCGGCAACTGTGAT
>NZ_JAFNJD010000042.1:0-41881 GCF_017368415.1 Shewanella sp. 4t3-1-2LB | reverse complement strand
AATTTTTCTATTATGTATAACATCAATAATATACATAAAATGATAGTCAAAAGTGGTGTATAACATTAATGTTATACACTGTGTTGGGAATACAGAAAATTTCAAATTTTAGTGATATACTGTTATTATATACAGTTGTTAGGATTGGTATGCGTATAATCCCTTTCCCAGCTCGGGCCGGAATCACTGGCTTTGAATCACCGGCGTCTGACTATCTACAGCTACCTCTCAGTTTAGATGAAATACTGATAGAACATCCCAGCGCGACTTTCATTGGTCGCGCTGTCGGTGATTCAATGCAAGGAGTGGGCATCTACGATGGTGACCTGCTGATCATCGATAGACACGTTTTCCCCAAGGACGGGCACGTTATCGTTGCGAACCTCAACGGCGAGTTTGTCTGCAAAGTTATCGACCTCAAACGACGAATGCTGCTGTCAGCCAATGAACAGCATCAGCCGGCCGCCATTCATGAATGGGATCAGTTCTCTATCGAGGGCGTGGTTATCCGTTCTATCCGCTGCCATTGTCCATGCGCCATGCCAGGTGAGTAATGTTTGCCTTGGTCGATGCCAATTCGTTTTACGCCTCTGCGGAAGTCGTATTCCGGCCAGACTGGCGGGGCAGGGCAGTGATCGTACTGTCGAACAATGATGGTTGTATCGTGGCCGCAAATCGAGAGGCCAAAGCCGCCGGAATCGCAAAATTTAAGCCTTTCTTTGAAGTCCGAGAGCAATGCCAGGCGAACGGTGTGATCGCATGTTCATCAAATTACGAGTTGTACGGAGACTTGTCAGCGCGAATGATGCAGATCATTGGCCGATTTGCACCGGAGCAACACATTTACTCGATTGATGAATGTTTTCTGAATTTTCAGCGGATATTCCCAGCTATCACTGATCTGCGTCAGCACGGTCAGTTGATCCGCCGTACTGTGTGGAAGGAAGCCAAGTTACCCGTGTGTGTGGGGATGGCTCCAACGCTAACACTGGCTAAAGCAGCCAATCATGCCGCCAAACAACTGCCTGATTATCATGGTGTCTGCGTTCTCGATGACCAGATGGCCATCCATGCCGTTTTGCAGCAAATGGATGTGGCGGACGTATGGGGAATAGGTCGGCAGATCAGCAAAAAATTGCAGTTAATGGATATTCATACCGCTGCCCAGCTGGCCGCAATGCCACCCAAACTTGCCCGGAAACAGCTATCTATCGAGATTGAGCGCACCGTCCTGGAACTCAATGGAATTCCGTGCAAAAACTGGGATCAAGCAAGGGCCGACAAACAGCAGATCTATTCCACGCGCAGCGTGGGCGAGCGGATCACTTCTTTACCACTGTTGCAGCAAGCCCTGGCTAAACATATTGCCATTGCTGCAGCAAAACTCAGGAAGCAGGGATCGTTGGCGGGGGTACTGTTCGTGTTCGCTCATAATTCACCGTTTGACGATCATCCTGCCGGATTTCGGCAAACTATCACCTTTCCGGTACCGACCGCTGATAGTTGTGTAATGGCCGCAGCAGTGTCCCGGATAGTCCCACAACTTTTTAAAACTGGTGTTCGCTATTACAAAATAGGTGTTGGTCTACTGGATTTAACCCCCGCAGCAAACCGCCAGCTCGATCTGTTTGACGCAAGCATCGACAATAACAAGCTGATGCAAACAATGGACACAATCAACTGTCAATATGGGACAGATACAATATTTATAGCGGCCCAAGGTATAACCCCACGATGGGCAATGCGCCGGAAACTGCTGACGCCACAATACACCACGCGCTGGCAGGATATTCCGAAGATCCGCTGTTGATCTGGGATAAGTAAGGGACGTGTCCCTTACTGCTAGACCATCTGCAGAGCATCAAATACCACAAATCTTCTCGAAAACACCCGCCATTCAAATCGCGCCTATTCTTCCTGCTAGACAGTCGCGTAGCGACAAGCCCCGCAGGGTTTGGGCCTATCAGTGATATATGAGCATGAGGGTCGAAGACAAAAGAACGGTACAGCGACAATCTTCCACGGCGGCCAGCTTGCTGGCCTGCGAGTGGAGGCATTGTATTGCTGTTTATACTCGCGCCCTAGCGTTAGCTAGGAAGTGCGCGAGGCATTATCCACAGAATGTGGAGCCTTTTAATAAGATCTCTTTTTAAATAACAATCTATTACTTTAAAAAAAGGACTATCACAGAATGCTTTTACTTTATGCTCCTATTTTGAACTTGTTATACATGCCTTATCCACAGAGCAAAGGAGCGCATAGGGTTAATGCAACCATTTATGTGTGAAATGCTGTCTTTGTAGATAGTGAATGTCAGAGAACCATTATAATAGCGGCTATTTTTTAAGCGAAGGTGACAACAGGGTATGAGAAGCCCTAGGCAACTGCCCAGGGGTACTCACTTGAGAGGGGGTTAACTGTACCTCGGCGGGGAGAACATGCCCCCAAAGAGATCTGGCAGCGTCTGAGCGCTGTAGTCTCGTTTGCGCAGAACCACGCGATAGTGGAATTCACGTCCAGCCGCTATCGCTTTGCGATACGCTAGGTCGATAGATGCCCGGATACTATCCTGTGCGGTGCCGATTGCATGAAGAAAAGTCTGACTGAGCCATTTGTATGCCGCCCTTGAGCGCATCGTTCCGGGTACATCACCTTCAACACGCACTTCTTTAACGCTGTATATCCCAGCTCGTTTTAGTGCATCAATGTAGCGGTACCACGTTGACGATGTTAATGCGCGGCCAAAGCGGATAGCGTGCAGTTCCATCAGCCGTTCGTGGGAGGTTGGGTCCATGCCCCCAACTTGGGGTTTACCGATCTGACCGCTTTTCAGATCGCAGATAGTGAGCAGCGTGACCAGAATTTCAAATGTATTACGCAATACTTTGGCGGGTGGCGTTTGGCTGACACATCCGTCGTCAACCACGATTTTACGGCTGTAGACTAGCCGCCGCAGGTTTGAAAACAGCTCGTCAAAATGCCGAGGAAGGCGTTTTTTGTTGCGGCCTTTAAAGCCGTCTAAAGTGGCTTCATAAGACTGGGGGCCAATGGGGGAGTTAGCAAACGCGCGCGCGGCCTTACTGCGCCGCTCTGAGAGAGCAGCTGCTCGCTTACGCTTGCGTTGGAGAGTTGCGTCAGATAGTTGCATGGCGCAATCTCATACGTGAACAATAGCTTTGAGCAACGTAAAAACGTTTCGCTAAATGTTTACAGAGATTTTGATTGCGTCTTATGTGCTGCAATAAGCAGCCGATTATCCGTAGCATAGTCTAGTTCCAGGTTTGATGTGATGGCTTCAATGGCTAGTCGAAACCTTGGATCTGAATTTACGGATTTAGATCGAAAAGATCAATACTGTGCGTGATTTTTTTCTCAAAATTCAGATACAAAAAAGCCGACCCCTGGAAAAGTCGGCTTTTTTGCGATCCGTTAGCGCTTAGGGGCCAACCCAAGCAACGTTTCTATTTCTAGATGCGTGAATGCACCACACAGCTTGTTGGCTTATGTGGCGAGCGAGCTTTGTGCTGCACTCTCACCACCAGAAACTAAGCTTAGAATAGTAAAATAACAAAGAGAATGCAAGACAAAAAGCCCATAATCTAACGCTTATAGCGTGATTGATGCACTTATTTTTTTGTGCTTCCAATACCGAAAAATTCTTTAAGCGTCACGTCGTGTAACGACGGCAAATTCTCAACACAAGCCCCTAATATATCGGTTCCAGGGTTAGCTCTCGATGGATTCAGTCTATTTATAAATGTTTGATATTGGTAACGAGTCGGCTGAACACCATAAATTGCAACATAAAGGTCACGCATAGATCCTGCGCCCTTTATCGCATCTGTTGCAGCTTTGATGTATTGACAACCACCTTCATTTATCTGCGGCATTTCATTTGTCTTCGGCATCAAACCTCCCCGATCGCCGTTTTTGAAAGGATAACATTTGCAAATTTGGGAATACAGATTTAACATTCTGTATATCTTCTTTGATATACGCAGTGTTAGGTTTACGTGGAATGTAAAAGGAGTTTCCATGATCCCCGTTGATTATAAAAAAATTGCAGAACAGTTCAGAGTAACGCCCCCCAATACGCCTGTTGATGTGGTTGTCGCCCTCTTTAACAACGAGCTATCAACCCGCGAATGCGAAGTATTGCTAATGTCATCATGGGGAATGAATGCCGAAGATATTGCGAACTCATTAGACGTTGGCAGCGCGACAATCCGAGAGTATCTGAACCGGGCGAGAATTAAAGTTGGCGTGAAAACATTAAACGAGTTGCGAATAGCGTTTAGTACACGCTACCAATCGCTCATGTTGATGAGTCATTTTTACTAAAATTTCCAAAATTAACACTCATGAACGTGATACATATCACTTTTTTGTTGTTTGTCCCCAATCTCGCTGACAGACAGAAAAAATTAATTTACACAAAATACACCCGCTACATACGGATTCGTCTTTGAGCACGGATCTCATTAGAAAACAAAAATCTGGGGCGAATTTATGCCTGACTCAACCGCTAAGAAACCCACGGGAGAGGGGTTTCCAGCAGTTAAAATCACGATTCTCCTTTCGGGACGTAATAACCAAAAAATTCAGGAATTACGTCTTGAACGGGGCGGAAAAGAAACGAAGGCTCAGTTAGCAGAAAATTTACTTAACGAATATTTAAACAAATTGCCACTTAAATCGTAGGTCTGCTGGCTGGCTACCCGCTCCTATAAAAATCAGATGCGCACGGCGTAGAGATTTTTATACCCAAAATTTTGACTCGCTCTTTTACAAATTGCCCTATGCCCGATTACCCGCTTAATGCGGTTAGATCACTCCCAGGTTCCAGCGAGGGAGGACAGTAATTCGCTGAAATAGACCTATGTGATACCGGAAAGGTATGTCCTCTATTGGTGACCGGATAGAAGCTCCCCCAGATAAGGGATAAAAATCAGGAAGAACCTGATGCGACTAAGTGCATTTAGCACGTTCTGTGAGCATGACCCAATATGCGCATAGCCCCGCAAGTTCCGGCGGCAGTGGTAGGAACGGTTTTACAGCTGGCTCTTTCCAATTACTAGGTGAGAGTCAGCGATAAAACTAAACGGAATATTGGAAATAACTGAATTGAAGTGAGGGAGATCATGATATCTCTGCTTGATTTATGTTGGCTGTTATCAGCAATGACATTGTTCAATATATGTTCATTAATTCAACTCAAATATACAAACCATAAATAAGGCAAATAATGGATTCAAGGCTTGAAAGTATCAGGTCACACATGGGAACTCTGTTGTACGAGAAATTAACAGACCCTAATGTGATTGAAATAATGCTAAATCCCGATGGTCAGCTGTGGGTCGAGGAACATGGAGAACCTATGTCAGTCTTCGGCTCAATGCAAGCAACCAATGCAGCACTATTCATGAAAGCTATTGCGGGATATCACGGCGTCGTCATTACTGATGAAAAACCTATATTAGAATGCGAGCTGCCACTCGATGGTTCTCGGTTTGAGGGACTATTTCCGCCAGTCACCCGCAACCCTTCTTTTACTATCCGTAAAAAAGCGCTAAAGGTTTTCTCCTTAGATAACTACGTCGAAAGCAACATCTTATCTGTCGCTCAGCGTGACGTGTTATTGCGCGCCATCATCGCCCATCAAAATATTTTGATTGTTGGCGGCACAGGGTCTGGCAAAACCACGTTTGCAAACGCTTTGATAGACGCAATGGTAAAAAACGATATTAATGAGCGCATCGTCATTATGGAGGACACTGCAGAGCTGCAATGCACTGCTCCAAATGCCGTTATCTTACGAAGTAACGAACACACAAGTATCAACAGATTACTACGTGCGACACTACGACTTCGGCCAGACCGAATTTTGGTTGGTGAAGTGCGCGGAGGGGAAGCCCTTGAACTACTGAAAGGGTGGAATACCGGCCATCCCGGCGGAATAGCCACTGTCCACGCCGATAGCGCGTTGCAAGGACTGAATCGGTTAGAAGATTTGCTTTCAGAAGTCACTCAGAATGTAAACAAAAACATGATCGCTGACACCATTAATGTTGTGGTGTTTATTCAGAAGTGTCCCACTGGCCGCAGAGTTGAGGAGGTGATTCAGGTCATAGGATTTAAAGAAAACAAATATCAATATAAAAAACTCGCCTAAAGGATTCTATATGAACAAAGTATCTTATATGCCAATGCTTATTGGTGTATCACTTACGCTTTTAATATTTTTATTCCCAGATGTGGCTCACGCATCAAGCACTGGTATGCCATGGGAAGGGCCCATGTCAAAAATTTATACATCAATCACTGGCCCTGTCGCGTTTATTCTGTCAGGAATTGCATTGGCAGCGGCTGGTTTCATGCTGATGTGGGGTGGGGAAATTTCTGGCTGGGTTAAATATCTCGTGTACGTCTGTTTATCAATATCAATTGCGGTATTTGCATCCAACATTATGTCATCAGTTTTCGGTGTATCTTCAACACTAATTTAGAGGTATTAAAAATGGGGGATGAACAATTAAACCACGCCGCAATATTTAAATTTAATCGGGGTAATTTAGTTCTAGGTGGGGAAAGAAATTTAGTATATCCGCTCTGTCTAATCGTAATTTTTTTTGTAGTCACATTACAGTCGGCAGTGACTTTAATTATCGGAATACTGCTTTGGGTTGGCCTTATGCCACTTTTGCGCATGATGGGAAATGCTGACCCTGATATGTCAAGAGTTTTTAGGCGCTTTAGTCAGTATCAACCCTATTATCCTGCCCATTCCCCCAAAGATTACTCCCGGAGAGCATAAACAATGTTTTTGACGGCTCCTTATCGACGGCATATCAAGGGTATGCCTGATTTACTCAATTACGGCATTCTCTGCGATGATGGTGTTATTGCTAACAAGGATGGTTCTCTGACAGCAGGTTTTGTTTTTCGTGGTGTTGATATCTCAAGTTCTACTATTCATGACCGAAATTTTCTCACAACACGAATTTCAGACCTGTTAGTTTCGTTTGGCACTGGCTGGATGATACATGTTGATGCTGTTCGTCAAAAAGCACCTGAGTATTTAAGCCGAGATAATTCCCATTTCAGTCATCCAGTTTTTGCAATGATTGACGAAGAACGTTTTCAATATTTCAGCAATGAGTCAGAACGCTACGAAAGCAGCTATTTCATGTTTGTTACATATATGCCGCCGTCCAAGGCCAAGGCCAAAATACTGGATTGGATGTTTGAAGATAGTATTGAAAAAAAGTCACATTTTTCTAAGACATTGGAGGAATTTAACAGAAAAATCAGGGATGTAAAAAGCCGCTTAGAATCGTATATCAGTATCCGGCGCCTATGTGCTTATAAGACTACGAATGAAGAAGGTGATACACATTGGTACTGCGAACTGCTACAAAAAATCAATTTGATGGTGTCTGGTATTGACCGCCCGGTACGTTTGCCATTCACTCCAATAGGTATCGACTCACTCATTGGTGCCCATGAATTTTGGACGGGTCTAAGTCCAAAAATTAATTCGCAATACATAGCAGCGATCAGTATTGATAATTTCCCTGACAACTCAACGCCCAATATCCTCAATAATCTGGACAAGCTAGGGTTCTCGTACCGTTGGAACACTCGTTTTTCATTCTTTGATCTCTTTGACGCTGAGAAGGCACTGGAGAAAGAACGTAAGGCATGGAAACAAAAAGAGAAAAATTGGAAAGATGTGTTATTAAAAGTCCCAAACCCCAGAATTAACGAAGATGCGGCATCGATGGTTTGGCAATACGAACAGGCACTAAATCTGGCCCGCTCCGGCAGTTTGAAATACGGACACTACACAGCATCTATAATTGTTATGAATGAGGATAGGGAATACTTATTCAGTTGTTGTGAACAAATTCAAAAATTAATTCTGCATTTAGGGTTTGGCTGTCGAGTCGAAACCGTTAATACGGTTGAAACTTTTCTGGGTTCTCTCCCCGCCGACAGTTTGCACAACATCCGGCGTCCTTTGGTGTCCACTGTGAACTTAGCCGATATGTTACCCATGTCTTCGCTGTGGGCTGGTAGATTGACTAATCCATGTCCCTTCTATCCACCTAATTCCCCTGCGATCATGCAATGTAGTGCTGAGGGAGCAGCACCATACCGCCTCAATGTGCATATTGATGATCTGGGCCATTTCCTAGTGTTAGGGCCAACAGGTACTGGTAAATCGACTCTACTTGCAACGTTAGCGGCACAAATCGACCGCTATGCTGGTTGTAAGAAATTTATCTTTGATAAAGGCCACAGTGCATATGCAATAAGCCAATGCGGCGGCGCGCATTTTAACATCTGTGTTGATGAAGACGTTACTTTTGCCCCGTTATCGCACCTACGCGATGATTTTGCATGGTGTGTAAACTACATTGTGCAATTGCTGGAATTACAGGGGGTAACGCTCTCGTCCAAGCGGCGTAATAACATCGAGAAAGGGCTTAGGCAACTCGCTGATTCTGACATTGAACATATCAATATTAGCGAGTTTATGAATATCGCTAACGATGCAGAAGTAATCGAGGCGTTGCAATTTTATACCGAAGGAACCGCTGGCAATCTATTGAATTCTCGTTCTGATTCTTTCCAGACGGGAACACTACAGGTGTTTGAGATTGAAACGCTCATGAACCGAGGGAATAAAGAACTTATCCCTGTGCTGCTCTATATTTTCCGGCAGATTGAGCGAAGCCTAGACGGTTCACCGGCGTATATTTTTATAGATGAGGCGTGGATTGCGTTTAGCCATCCGATCTTTAAAGCCATGCTGGTCGAATGGCTCAAGGTATTGCGTAAGGCTAATTGCGTCGTAGGGATGTTCACACAGTCGCTCACAGACGCAACAAAATCAGGCATTCTAGACGTACTGATAGAAGCCTGTCCGACTAAAATTTTTCTTGCTAATCCTGCTGCCGATACTTCTCAAATCAAACCAATTTATCAAGCGTTCGGTCTGAATGATCGACAAATCGACATAATCAAAAATGCTGTTCGTAAACGCCACTACTATATAACTTCCCCGGAAGGGAATCGTCTGTTTGATCTTGCTCTTGGCGACTTAACGTTGTCATTTGTTGGTGCGGGGAGCAAAGAGGACATTGCACGGATGAAAGCCTTAGTCAGTGAGCATGGCGATGATTGGTACAAGTATTGGTTGTTTGAACGCAATGTCATTAGTGCAGAAGACCTAGCGTCTGCTGCCTAAAGGAGTTCTAAGATGAAATGTAACGTCGTAGTGCTGACTGCTATCTTGGTGGTTGGAGCCAACTATATTCCTCAGTCCAAAGCGTTCGCATTTGTGTGTGTAAACTGTGGGACTGAGTGGACTCAGCTACTCAACCAGGTACAGCTTGTTAACCAGTATGCCGAGCAAGTAAGACACACCGTGAATC
The DNA here is from genome assembly GCF_017368415.1 of Shewanella sp. 4t3-1-2LB. Lineage (NCBI taxonomy): Bacteria > Pseudomonadati > Pseudomonadota > Gammaproteobacteria > Alteromonadales > Shewanellaceae > Shewanella > Shewanella sp. 4t3-1-2LB. The sequence goes on along the minus strand of NZ_JAFNJD010000042.1, from coordinate 32,441 downwards.
AGGTCAAAATGATACAGGATCAACTGCAAAACACTAAAGCATTAGTGAGTGGTGAATGGGGCAATACATTTGACCAAATCAATAAGTTGAGTGATTTGGCAAGGCAAGGTCAATCAATTGCGTTTTCAGCCACTAACCTGACCAATGAAATGAATCAACGCTACAAAGGTTACAACAACTGGCAGCGGACAATCTCTAATCAAGAATACGAAGATCATTATCGACAGTTGAGCCAGTCGATGGGTGATTCTGCAGGTTCCGCATTAAGTGTAGCAAATGGGATTTATAACCAGCGCCAGGAGGATGAACTGACATTAAGCCGGATTGAGTCTCGATCATCTAGTGCAGCTGGGCGGATGGAAGCTATACAGGCTGGCAATGAACTCTCGGCGCAAATCATCCGCCAGTTGCAGAAAATTGAAACATTAATGAGTGCGCAAATTCAAATGACCTCTGCATTTATCCAGACTGAAAATGAAAAAACTCAGCTTGAGAAAGCCCAAGCAGCAGAGTTTAAAAAAGGGGAGGCCCCCGCGCTAAGGTCTAGGCAATTGGAAACATATCAATTGAAACCAATGGGTCAACATTAAGTCGGGGGTATCCATGCGTTTGGTATTCTTCCTGCTTTTATTGATCGCTATTCCAAGTTATGCGGCTGCGGTTCCTCAAGGTCAAGGAGTCCCAGAATCCGGTGCTATAAATGAGTTGTTGTTAACGTTTGAAAATGCGGCAAACGTATGGCCCGCGATTATCCGCCAGTATGTTACCTGGCTGTTCTGGGCTTTGGTCGGGATATCCTGGGCGTGGCATTTTTTATGGATGGCATTTAAGGGTGATAGCATTGTTGAACTGTTGGCAGAACTAACAAGGCGGAGTCTGCTGATCGGATTCTTTTATTGGCTAGTAATCGATGGTACAAGCATTGCGTCAAGCATTGTCGAAGGTTTTATGTTTATTGGTAACAAGATCAGCGGCCAATACATTCACCCTGGTTCTGTCTTTGATATTGGTTTTTCACTGGCGAGTGAAATAATCAAAAAACTGAGTTGGACGAGTATGGGTGACAGTATCGGTTTTATACTCGCTGGTCTTGGCATACTAATTATCATGGCATTTATCACCCTCGAAATGGTGTTAATCATCATCCAGTATTACATCATGCTAAATCTCGGTGTTGTAATGATGGGATTTCTTGGACACGAATGGTCTCGGGAATACGGAATTAACTACTTCCGATTAATGCTAGGTCTTGGTGTTAAATTCCTGATTATGCAAATGATTGTTTCTCTTTCATTGAGTATCCTGCAAACGTGGTTGCAGACAAGTGATCTGACATGGACACAGGTTCTGTTAATACTACCTACATTGCTAGTCATATGGGGATTAGTGCGCGAAGTACCTGCGCAAGCCGCAAGTTTAATCTCAGGTGTCACTAGCCCAACGTCTGGGGATGCGATTGCCGGAGCTATGCAAGCTGCTGCTACCACTGCTGCAGCCGTTGGGGCCGCCTATGTTGGGGCACAGACGGTAGCAGGTGCATCATTGGGTGGCTCTGCAAACGCGATGGATTTAATGCGCAACGCATGGAACCAAGCAAGTGGTCTAGGCGGTGATAACGATCCGGCCACATCATCACTCCCCGATGCTGATAGTGGAAGTGGGACAACAGGTTCAGGAAGTGGAGACAACCTCCCTCGTTCCCACGGCAATGATAGCGATTATCAGGGAGCGATTTCATCTGGCTCTGGCTCTGGCTCTGGCTCTGAAATATCTTCACCCTCCGCGCCAAAAAGCAAACTAGCAATTGCAGCCAAAGCTGCAAAGATTGCCGGCGGCGCAGTAGCCGGTGAAGTAGCAAATACAGCAAAAAATGCCTTTTTAAATGGATTAAAAAGACCAATTGAAGGGCGTTCAGCTAGCTTTCTCGGTAGAGCCGCGAGTTCAATTGGCAATAGTGGCCCTACAAGTAGTTCAGCATTTAATAGCGGGATGGCCAACAGCAGTGCAACCATGATGAATGACGCCAACAGTTCCGGTTGGTTTACACAATCTGGTGGATATGATGCGCTCTCTCACGAACACCAGATGGCCGCCCGCGATGCTCACTCACGATGGCGGGCAGAATCACAAACTCACACCTTCAACTTGCGTGAATACGTAACGTATACGCAAAACATGAATACACCCCCTCGGTAAATCACATGAAAATTAAGACAAAATCTGAGTCTGTCCCTGAAACAGGAACGGACGAATTGACGCTGCTTTATCAACGAGCACGGATGGAATGGGATGAACGACTAGGCAATATTGTTTCACTCAATCACAAACTGATCATTATCTCAGTGGTGGCGCTGATAGTAGCGGCATTATCTGTGGTCGGGGTTATATACATTGGTTCTCGTAGCAAAATCGAGCCGTATGTTTTTGCAATGAGCGATAGCCAATTGGTTGCATTACAAGCCGCTAAAAATTTACCTAAAGAGGAAAGAAAACGACTTGAAATCAGCCAACTCCATGAGTTTGTCACAAACGTTAGATCTGTTTTCACGGATATCAACGCCCAACGTGAATACGTATTAAAAGCATATGCACATTTGCGCAGTACCGATCCTGCTTTTGTGCAAGTTAATACATATTTAAGTCAGACAGCTCCACCGAATATCCGCGCCGAAACAGAAGTTGTAACCGTCCAGGTTGATAACATTCTGCCCATTGGCGATGGTTCTATGACATATCAAATTGAGTGGACAGAAAACATCACTGATAGGCAGGGTAAGTCCAAACCACCGCTGCGATTTAAAGCCGCTGTAGAAATTTATTATGAAGTACCCAGCACCCCGAAAGAATTTATGGGAAACCCTACAGGGCTATGGGTGAAGTCCTTCAACGTTACGGAGCGATTTTAATGCGAAGTTTACTCATACCATGCCTTTTTCCGTTAGCTCTCATCAGCAGCGTTGCGGTGGCTGGTGATAATCCAGCGCCTCATCTCTCGTCCAAAGACAATAGCGCATTGAATATTGCTAATCAGTGGATAGAACATCCTACAAAACCGATCACCGATGGCACCGGTCGCGTAACGTACTATTTTGGTGAATCGTTGCCATCTGTAGTTTGCACACCTATTAAAACGTGCATTATCGAACTTGAAAAAGGGGAAATGATCACACAGTCAGGTCTCCAGCTGGGTGACAGTGTTCGTTGGAAAGTTTCGATGGCAGTTAGCGGTACTGGCGACAATAAACGCACAGTCCTGACGGTTAAGCCAACAGATATTGCACTCGAAACAACACTAACAGTCATTACTGATAGACGGATATACCAGATAAGGCTTGTTTCTGACCCGATTAAGTGGATGCCGTATGTGACGTTTACGTACCCAGAACAACGGCAAATGGAATGGAAAGCCTACCAGGCGGCAATGGCGCACGAAGTGCAGCAAAACACCCTGTCTGATGGTGCGTACATCCCTGACCTAGATTTCAATTACCGAGTAACAGGGAAAGCTCGTTTTAAACCTTTACGGGTTTATAACGATGGTTCAAAAACCTATATAGAAATGCCTCAACAAGTTGAACGTGGCCCATTGCCCGTAATTTTGGTGGTAAACGGTTCACAAAAAGAGTTAGTGAACTACCGCTATCAGAACAGCTATAGGCAAGACGATGGGCGCAAGATAAATGGCCGTTTCATAGTGGATCAAGTATCTAAGGAACTAATTTTAACCGTCGGGGTTGGCGGTGAACAAGAGTCGATTCTTGTCAAATATAAGGGCTGATTCAATGAAGTGGATTATTTCTATTATGTTGTCAGTCTTGCTCAATGCTTGCGCTACGTCTGACGTTAATTACTATGATTTTCCAGTAAAAAGTAGTGATCAAATCACAATTGCCCGCGATTTAGCATGGCAGATCAAAGAGAAGCATGGAGCCAATGCGGTATTCGATTTCAATTATCCACTCTGGTCAACCAGTACCCATTTCTCAGAATTGTTGGAAACAGAGCTGAGAAAACTAGGCATTGGCGTTTATGTGTCAGACAAGCCGATGGGACAAGGGAAACACAACGACTTGTACTACACATTATCAAGACTCAATGATCAGCAATTCTATATCCGGGTTGTTGTTAACCATCAGTTTTCATTTCAGCGCATCTGGATTTATCAAGATGATCAATTGATTCCACTATCTAGCACAGCGGTGTTTGAAGGGGTGAAAAATCGTGAGTAACGTTTCAGCAATAGGTGATCCGGTACAATTCCACTCGGGGTTAACACTTAAGAAAACCCCAATAAAAATTGCGATTGGTGTTGGTATTCTTTTGCTCATAATTGTGATCATCACAATTGCATCAAAGGGACAACCCTCAGCAGAAGGCAAACAACAGGCCGAAACTCAAGCGGAAAAAAAAGACCCTACTTCAGCTTCAGCTTCGATACCTGCGGCGCTAAATTTCAAAGGGGAGCCGTCAATCCCGGCAGCAGCACCACCACAGCCACAAACGCCACAAACTTCATCACCAACGGGGGAAAGTCAAGGTCAACAGAATAATTACCCTGATCGTCCAAGACCGCCGTCATTAGAAGAACAGAGGCAGACACAGCAAGCACTAAGGCTGGCTGAATACAGATCACAACAACTATTAGCTGCTCTTACGGCTGACACTGTAATCAAAATTAATGACAGCAATAGTACAACATCGAATGTGTCTGGTGACTTGGATAGCCGTTTGGCGCAGGTTCAAGAAAAAGCTCAAGCATTACAAGCAAGCATGACAGCAAATCCTTTCATGTCGTCGGCTATGGCCGCAGAACAGCCCTTGCCACAAATGCAACAAACAGACCCTAATGGGCAAGCCCGCAAAGAAGCTTTTCTGTCCCAGAAGCGTAGCGACGATTATCTGGAATATACGCGGGATAAACCTTTGTCGCGGTATGAGCTAAATGTAGGCACGATCATTCCTGCAGTGCTAATTTCTGGTATGAATTCAGACATTCCTGGCGCTCTCATTGCGCAGATAAGCCAAAATGTGTATGACAGCGCCACTGGTAAACATTTGTTGCTGCCCCAAGGAGCACGTCTGTATGGTGTCTATGATAGTAATGTTTCTTACGGTCAATCCCGAGGTGTGTCGGCTTGGACACGCATCAATTACCCTGACGGTAGTCGCTTGAACCTTGCGGGGATGGAAGGGATGGATGTGGAAGGATACAGCGGCTTTGAAGATGAGGTGGATCACCATTATTGGAAAACCTTTGGCAATGCGGCATTGCTTGGCATGATATCTGGCACAGCTCAGGCTGGCATCAGCGAGAACAGTCGTAGCGGGAACACAAAAAGTGCTGTTGCTGATGGAGTAACACAACAATTTGCACAGACAGGTTCCTCACTAATACAAAAGAACTTGGACGTTCAGCCTACAATCAAAATCCGCCCTGGTTACAAGTTCAACATAATGGTCAATAAAGACATTATGTTGACCCCATACAAAGCAACCCGTTAAGTCATATATCCCTTAATTATCTTTCTATTCATGGCTAGCGTCTAATGACGCTGGTAAGGATTTATTTTGTCTAAAATATTATTGTTTCTGGCTGTTATGAGCCTACCAACGATGGCTTCCATTCAGCCATCGGTGGAAAATGAAACCGCCGCATATTCCAAAGAAGGCATAGTGATCCATGCGGAGGTTCTCAGAAAATCTGAGCCAACAGTATCAGCACCTAATTCAGTGCCCAACGCTGCAGCAATTGCTGAAAACAAAGCTACAGACGCCCCAAAATCCTCGCCCGCTGCGCTAACGGCCCATCCTACAGATGAACCTAGAGAACCCAGCATCATCACCCATAATTTGTTTATCTACCCAGATGAATCATTTTATGACGCCTTAAATCGCTGGCTGAAAAATGAAGGTTATATGACAGTAGCTTGGTCAGTAGACGACGCATCTAGGGATGAATTAAGTAAACATCCAAAAAGTTTAGTCAGTTTTGCTGGTACTGTGCGGACAGTGCTGCCAACCCTGGCAAAGCAGATTGGTACTCCGCTTTATTTTGCAGAGTCAGGGACACTAGCTGCCATTCATCAATGGCACAACCGACAAGTACAAATCACGATGGTCACTGGTTCGTCATTACGCGATGCTGTCAAAAACCTCGCAGCTGACTATGGTTGGAATTGGAATGAAGGTCAGCAAAATAGAAGCTGGTTGGCGACCAACGATTATCCCTTTCTTACACATTATCCGATTGTCACCCCACAGGGGGATTTAGCCAGGGCGTTAAGGGTAGTGCTTGATGGTTACCCGGTTTCAGCTCAACTGCTCGACAGTACCCAAACCCTATTTATCGTTGATACAAAATGAGGACATCACATGCACATGTCATTTTGGAAAACTTTTAGCATTGCTGTTGTCATGGCCTCTCTTGTTGGCTGTGCATCACAGACATTCTTGGACACCAAAGCTCATGCCGATGGAGTGCATAAGCAAATCGGCACATATTCAAATATTCTTCCTAGCACCCAAGTACAAAGCATCAATCGTCCCCCAATATCGACGACTCCTTTAGTGATTAAAAAGGAAATTCCGTGGTTAGAGGCTCCAGTCAGTTTGTCTGCAGAAGGTATGCCCCTTTCTATGGTGTTATCTCAAGTTTTGAATGGTGCCGACTACTTGGGTCGGCCTATTCGCATTTGGTTTGATGGCGATGTAGATCCCAATAAAAAGGTCAGCCTCAGCTTTCGAGCTAGTCGTGAAGATGTGTTGAATCTGATTGCTAGACAAACTGGATATGGGATTGATACCAGTGAGGATAAGGTCAGCGTTAGCCGCTTTGAGTCTGAAACATTTGTGCTCTCGATACCGCCAGGAGTCTACAGCGGCCAGCTTGGTTCTCAGGGAACGGCAAAGTCTTCATCAGTTGGCGGTGTAGACACAATGAACACCCGCATAGAAGGTCAATATCTCAACACTGCCTATAAAGAAGTTGATCCGGTCAGTCAGATAAAAAACAGCATTGTAGCGCTGTTGAAAGATGACAAATCAGATGATGAAAAATTGATTGGCAGCGTCGAAGTTGTCCCAGCGCTAACTGCAATTGCGGTTAGAACAACGCCTGACAGAATGGAGCAGGTGCGAAACTTGATAAAAAGTTTCCAAGCGCAGTTGGGCGAACAAGTCATGTTAGACATTCGCATTTTGGAATTTCGCTCAAACCTGGGCCACGAAAGGAGTGTGGATTGGGATTTGATTAAGAATGTGGGCGAGGGTTCACTAGAGTTTGTACTACCAGGCACCAACACACTGAGTAAAGGGGCTGGATACGGTCTAGCTTTTAAAGGAACTGGCAAGTGGGATGGTACAACGGCATTTATTCGTGCTTTGGAGAAGCAAGGTACAGTGTCCACTGAAACGCCCATTACTGCACTTGCACTCAGCAATCAGCCTAGTCGCATAGCTCAAACACAGACAAAACCCTATCTGTACGAAGTCAAAACAGAGTCTAACGATAAAGTAGTGTCAGCGACAGTGACACGATCCAGCCAGAGCGAAGGGGTAGACATGATGATTACTCCGAAGGTGCAGGCAGATGCAGTGTGGTTACGCATTGCGGGCAAACTCACAAAAATTGTCGGGGAACGCTCTGAAACAGTGCAAGATGTGAAGGTTGAATTTTACGATACCCGTGAATCAGAAATTAATTTTACTAATAAATTGCTGTATGGGCAGACCGTTGTCATTGGTTCCATCAAGCAAGTTAGTAAAACCTCAGAGTCCAATAAAAATTTCGGCCTAGGTGCTCTTGGCGGTGAAGGGACGGCCAGTGAAACGGTTGAAACACTGGTGCTATTAACTCCCCGGAGGGTGCAATGATTTACGATCTACCCTATTTAGCAACATTACCCTCTGGGAAAGGGGCATTGAAAGAACACCGACATAAGAACTCGGCGCTATATGAACGAGTTTTTACCAGACAAGACCATGTGATCCGCTACTATTCCGATCTTCCAGCAGTATGTGTAGGGCAATATATTGCCGATAATCAGTATAAAGCCGATGAAGACTTTCTATTTTTGCATGTACTGGAAAACCAGCTGATTTATGCGTTGTATGTCAAGGAGCACCTGGTACAGCGCGAACTCATAGGCCAACACGCAATTATCTTAGAAAGTTTCGGCTATGAGCTACACCAAGGTATACAGATTGTCTTAACGACCGACACAATGCCGTTGGCATATGAACCGGTAACACCTCCGAAGGTGGTTCAAATCAGCATGGCGGATATTCCTCAAGAATATCATTTAGTCAGCCGTGGTACGTTTAAGCCTGTTCATGTCTCAATTGCTGCACTGTTGGGTATTGGAGTTCTCGCCAGTGTTATTTTTTACATGCAGACTCCGCAAGAAGTACATCAACAACAGGTTGATCCTTGGCAACAATGGTCGCAGGATTTTGTCACTCAAGCACCCGCTGATTCAGCGCTACACCAAGCTGTTATTGCGCTAACGTACAATGACCTATTGCCCCCAGATTGGACTTCTGACGGGGTAATGGTAGCGGGTAACAATATAATTATGCCCTTAAAGCCTCTCACCGATGGGGCAGCTAGATTTGAGTCGTTAAAAGCGTTTGCGGATTTATACCCAGAGTTACATTTAACGCTTGAGACTAAGCAACTTATATTCCCTATTATCCCTCGTGAAAAACCAGTACTGGTCAACTTAGGCCAATATCCGCACCAGTTATATGATGCGCTTTTAATACTTGGGGCAACTAATGTTCATCTGACAAACACCACGCCTATTGGCCCTGTCAGTCGTATTCAAATCAGTGCCACATTCACGGATATATCACCCACGTTACTAGCTGCAGTAGCGGATAGTGTTCAATACGAACCTGTCTTTTTACAGCAAATCAGCGTGAGCAATGCGAGTGGGAACCATATCAATTGTACCTTTGATTTGATAGTTGAAGGTATTGACGCCGTTTTATAGAGATTTCAACATGAATGATAAATCCATAAAAACCACTAAGATTGCTGTTGCAGCTATCCTAGTGACTGTCGCCATTGGGTACGTTTCGTATACGATTTTCGTTACTCAAAGTCAAAAATCCCCAAATTGGAAAACATCAGCTGCAGAGTCGATTTCTGCAACGTCAATCCCACAGACAATAGAACAAGAACACACCGTCCCCGTAGTTGCCACAGAGATTAAAGCAACAATGGAAACGTCACCTACACGGCAAGCTGAGTTTGTACCGAGCGAATCCGCAAAAGAAATTATGCAATACCGACAGCAAGCCAGTGTGCAAAGTGCCAGACTGGCTGCGCTCAAGGCCCAGAAAGACGCTGATGAGGTTGACAAGAAAATCAAGAATGACGCGATTCCTCAGCCTATAGCTGCGCTATTAGGGACTACACCAACAAAACCCAAAGAGCCATCAATTCTTGATTTGATTGTTGTTAAGAGTTTGGTTGAGTCAGGGGGAGAGATCATTGGAACAGTAGCCGTTGCCGGTGAACTGATAAACGTAAAGAGAGGTTCCAAAATTGGCAACGTCACAGTGGTGGGTATCCGACCGGATGCGATCACCTTTTCTGATGGACATACCACCAAGACCCGGCGCATTAAAAATTATTGAGAGAGGTTTGCATGACTGTATCGCAAAGCCAGTCTGGGAGTCATACGTTAGCGGCTTCGTTGTTAATAGATAACCAATTAAAGGCGTTCTATTTTGAGGAACGAAAATCAGTCGCGCTAAACGATGGCACCGTTCTTACCAGTGATTATGATGCCAAGAAAATCCCGCAAATCCGAGACTACATTTCCAGCAATAAATCGCTAATCGATGGGAAATTGTACGGAAAACCGGTAACCGTCAAGCGCGTTAAACAGGACACTATCGAACACTTTCTATTGCAGCTAGAAAGAGAAAATGATGGGCTTTCTAACGAAAGTATCAATCAGTCTGAGCCTTCCAAACGTCTGCATCAATACTTGCAGATTGGTGTAGATCGTGGCTGTAGTGACGTGCATCTGGAGGTTTACGAAAAGCGGACGGTAATTTATATCCGGGTAGACGGACGCCGTATAGAAGTCGCTAACATTCCTGACCCTACGTATGGGGGACAATTATTTGCCTATATCTTTAACTCGTTGGCTACAGAGAAAGATGACGACTTTGTAGAAAAAGATGCAAACAATGGTCATGTTTCAGAAGTTCTAGAATGTATTGAAACTATCATTGAGGCTGGGAAACCAGTCACAAGGAAAGTGAAGCGTATAACAGGCTGGCGAGCGGCCTATGTTCCGGCGAAACGTGGCGGACGCTGTACTCTCCGCTGGCTAGATGCACATTCCGAAATTCCCCCTCTTGAAGAAATGGGGTGGGGGGATGGTCATGTTAAGGTGCTCCGTGATTATTTACAGTCGGCATCTGGCGTTTGCATCATTGCGGGAAAAACGGGAAGTGGGAAATCAACAGTATTAGCTTCTGCACTCAACGAAATATCACCAGACCGCAGTGTAATGACACTAGAAGATCCACCGGAATTTGACCTAGCAAAAGCAATCCAAATTCAAATTAAGCCCAACTTGCGTGTCAAAGAGAACGGCGACGAAATGAGAGGATTCGGCTACTACTCTAAACAGACATTACGTCATGATGTGGACGTAGAGATGCATGGGGAAGTGCGTGATAAGAATGGTGCTATGGAACTCACACGGAAAGGGGAAACTGGGCAACTGATGTTTACTACGCTGCATACGTCCTCTGCACCTGGCATTGCTCATACTCTGACTGAACAATTGCAAGTTCCTGCCGCGGTGATCGCGGCACCAGATCTCATGCGTTTATGGATTTACCAAACACTGGTGAGGAAGCTCTGTCCGCACTGTTGTATGACTGTGGAACAAGCAATAACGCACTATAAACACATACCGACCAGCAATGTGAACTTCTGGCTAGAGAATATCGAAAGAGTATGCGGTAGTGATCTATCAAAAGTTCGTTTTAGAAATCCGTCCGGGTGCAACTGTTGCGTCATGGGCGAGAAAGGCCGGACAGCGTTAGTGGAAATGGTTGTTTTGGATGATGAAGACAGAGATTACATTGTGAGGAAAGATTATTTGAAATGGCAAAAAGCACTACAGGATAAAGGCTTTAAAACGGTACGCGACCACGCCATTAGTAAAATTAAGTCTGGAATAATTGATGTTGTCACCGCATCCACAAAAATCAACAACTTGTTGCCGATAGATACCGCTGACATCTACCGTACATTCAAAATGTGAGGTGCCAATGTCGAAGTCTTTTGAACAAATATTTTTTAACCACAAGCGGCAAATTAAACTGTTGCACAATATTCACCGATTAGCTCGATCTAATGTGCAGCAGAAACTGATTGCCGAACAGTTAATCCGTTTTGGTCAAGCTACGGAGCGAAAGATTGGTGAAAGCATCTTGCGAAGCATTAGTAACGGCCATCCTTTTTCTGCCGGAATAAAACCGTGGCTTGATCCTTTAGCATATGAAGCGTTGGCCGCAGGAGAACATACTGGAGAGTGGGCACAAGGGATACAGAATGCGGTTATCACTTTATCTTCTAAAAGTGCGTCAACATCCCTGTTAATCAAAGCGCTTTGGAAACCCATTGCGGGTTTAGTGGGGATGTTAGTTGCATCTGCATTACTCAGTGGTTACTTGTTCCCGATGCTTGATGGAATTGTGCAACATAGCCGGAAAAGCCAAATATCTCAGTTAGCTACAGCGTTTGGGCGATTTTGGCTTGAATGGGGAGCATTAATCGGTTCTATCACTGCGCTAATAATCGTAGCGCTGGCTATCGCGTTACCGATTTTTACAGGGCCGATCCGGCAGAATATCGACAATTTCCCCGTGTTTCGTCAATACCGGATGATACAAACTGGCGCGTTCCTGCGTTCCATCGGTAATCTTACGTTAGCCGGGTTTGGTTTAAAGGATGCGTTGCTTCATGCCAAACGCCATGCCAATCGTTATCTGTTAGCCCATATATCCCAGATGATCCATAAAATCGAATGGGGAGAAAAAAATATTGGCTACATCATGAATACGGGACTTTTAAACCGTGCGGAAGAAAATTCACTCCTGTTATTAGGACAGATCGGAGGTACATCTGAAACATTACTGAACAGTGCTGATATCCATCATGAAATATTGATGGAAGAAATAGACGTCATCAAATCCGTAGGGTTCAATGCCCTCAAACTTATTGGTTTTGCCATCGGTGCCTTAATGGGCAGTGGCATTGTTATCCAGATCATGGATATTGCCACAAACATAAAAGCTTAATTTTCTATCTTCTCTCTCAAAACCTCATGCCTTATTCCCTAGTCACGCTATGGGATGGGGCAGTTATTTTCAAAAAGGAATCAATATGCGCAAGGTAAACACACACCGTCAACGTGGAGCATCAACGACTGACCTTCTAATCTGGGCTTCTATTGTTATTATCGCCCTGATCTTTGTAATCTCGAAAGTGCCTGATATTCGTTATGCCTCGAATTTATCAAAGTTCCAGTCAGATGCTAGCGCAATCAGCGATGGGGCGTATCGCTGGAAAAAAATGCGACCAAATTACACCGGAATTAGCATCAACATACTTTGCACAGAAAAATACATTCCAGAATCTATCTGTGGTTCGTCCAATAATGGCGTATCAACCAATTCATTTGGCGGAAATTGGACAGTAACCGCTAATTCTAATCCTGGTTTATTTAATATCGGAGCAACTATCCCAAATGATCCTGGCCGGATGAATGACATAGCGGATACGATGGCGCCTGCTACCCGTGGCAACTGTACTGCTGCATCAGGATGTAGCACCATCACTGCTGCAGGCACTTCTCTGACGATGACGTACTGAGGTAATGATGATCACCGCACATCATAAGTGTGTGGCTGGTGTGGCAACCACTGAGCTAAAGGTTGCATTGACAGGTTCATTGATATTATCTCTCGTGCTCTGGGCAACGGCTATACAGCCGTTGCTAACCTTCTTAAGTGCTGCAGATATAAAGACCGCAGTCAATGCTGTGGAAGTAGCTGCCAAGAACTATTACGGCAAAGATATTATCCTCACACACTGTTTAACGCCCACACAACCCATTTCAACCAACGCCCTGATTTCCCAAAAGCTTCTTAATGCAGATTTGGTGATAGGTAAAAATTACCAACTGTCCGTTAGCTATGTGCTGCAACACATTGGCAGTTGGTCGAGGGCCAGCCAGATCAACGTTGATGTGACATTTCCTAATGCGAATGAATTACAGCGCGTGACCGGGTTTCTGGATGGCACGTTATTGAGTCCAACCCAGCTACGGTTTACCCAACCCGTAGATTTTGATGTGGATTGGCGCTCATTCAACCGATCAACAGGATGCTTAAATTGAGATCACCAAAACGTCAGAAGGGGTTCGCCAATATCATCATTTTGATGGTGGGGCTGTCTGTGTTGTCGATGTTGCTCATGCACTGGCAAGAACGCAGCAAGATATTGAGGATACAAGCTCAATTGAAGCCCTTTTATCAGAATCTTGAATATATCACCCAACAAATTAATGCTTTTCAAATAGATAAAATTGCGCAAGGTTGGTCGCCTAGCTCTGCAACGGTTTTCCCAAATAGTTTTGCTGATTTACAGCCCGCATATCTACCCAATTGTTCTACGACAGATAACGCTGCGGGAAGATGCCGGAAACCTGAGCAAACACCCTGGGGCAGTAGCATGATAATGACAAAGCTAAACAGTCCCATTTCTCCGTCAGTAACACCACGGTATCGACTACGACTGCAAATTCCATTACCTGCCTCCAATTCGGACGCAACTCGGTTAGAACACCAAGCAATATTAGAAACTTTATCGCGGTTTCCGGGTAGTGAGTATAACGAGTCCGGCAACACGATCTATGTATGGGTAGACCGGATTGACGCCGGAGTACAACAGGATGCGCTTGTTAAACGCTCTGGGGATGAATCTACACTTACTGGCGATTGGGATGTTGGCGGAAATTTTGCCATTACCAACGCTAAGGATTTTACCGTTCGCAACAGTGACGGCAGCCAACGCAGCCTAGCTGCAGGCACTGTCGCCACGTTGGTTGCCAAAAACAATCAACGCATTGATAAACATCATTGTCCGACCGGATTAACACCGTCTATCGCAACATCAATTAAGGGAATATTCAACCAGACCAGTACAGATAAACCCATTGATAGTGTCAGTACAAGTCGCAGTTATGCCATATCCAGTGCCACATATTGGACGGTCAAACTTGATTACTGGACAAAAGTCGATGGTGAAGTTACGACCATGCACGATGGTGAGGTGACTGTTCAACTAACTTGCCAATAAAGGAGACACCATGAAAAGGAGACACCATGAAAAGGAGACACCATGAAAAGGAGACACCATGAAAAGGAGACACCATGAATGAAAACACATGCCCTAATCACCGAGGCCGATTTGTTGCGGCGTCAGGCCACGGCCATTCCTGCATGAGCTACTTTATTAACCAATTATAAGGAATTGTCATGAAACATAAATTATTTATTGCTGTCTTTTCTGTGCTACTCAGCAGTCTATTTGTTACTGCAGCTTCCATAGCTGACACAGAAAAAATGACTTATGAAAAAGCAATGAACTCTTATAAGGCGACGATTGGAAAATACGCCACTCAAAGTGTCACTGAACAGCAAAGTCAATTGGCCTGGGATACGTACAAGCAGAAACCTGAAATAAGTCCATCTTCTGGATCTGCAGGAATGTTAGAAGATGTTTGGTCAGGGTCTTCGAACTCTGTGCCCTTTACATGGGGAAAAGGGGATTATTATGTTGTGTTTAACATGGGCAATGACTCTACTGAGGCTAGCACGTGGATTACGATTGATAACAAAACGACTAATGTAAGAGTCGCAGTTCCGTCACACTGGAACTATGAAGGCAATTACTTCATACAATATGCAAATGGGCAATTAACTAGCTACCAGACAAAGACTAAAGGTGCCCCTGTGATTATCCGTATTGCACGGATGCCAGCACCAATGGGGGTTGAGTGTTCTCCAGGTACAAGTGAGTCAAATAACCTCTATTGCACATCTGGACGAACCTGCGAAGTTGGTCGCCAATCACGATCCTGTGCTTCCAACGGTACTTGGAACCTGTTTACTACCACGTCACAACCGATTTGTGTGTCAGCGAAACAACAATGTCCATAAATATGTTCTTTTTTTTAATAACGTCTATGCGTTATAGTTATAACTATTTAGTGTTATTAAAAATCAGGGTGTCTATGAACGAACGATATTTACGCGCTTTAGTTAATACGTTAACCCGCTCCACCAGTGCCGCCGTATTAGATGCAACTATCGAACACTTAGTGCATGGCGAAACACAATCCAACGCCGCCACAAAGCATGGTGTGAAGCAAGAAGCTGTTGCGCGAATGGCTAAACGTTTGAAAGAGTTAGATAGTGAGGTTGACGTATTATACAAACTAAAAAATAACCGATAAGTGTTATTGACATATAACACCTATATGTTATTATCTTTACCAGATAAACAAATCAACGTAAAAAAGGGATGTTGTATTCATGAAGAAATCATTACTGGTACTAGCGCTTATTTCCTCCACTCCTGTTTATGCCATTCAAAATGGTACGCCACTGAATTGGGCGGATCATGATGATATGGTCAAGCTCAATTGCTCTGGTACTGTGATTGGAGGCAAATGGGTGTTAACCGCTGCTCATTGTGAAATGACAACTGCAGGTGTAACCACTGTTAATGGTCTTATTGGTGTGTCAAACAGCACAAAATTCCCCGCTACTGAGGAAGACGGCCACGCTCTGGATGTGAGCCTTTGGAAACTCACAACACCTGCCAGCACATTGAAAGCGACATTTCTTTCTACTCGGACAGTGGCTGCCGGTGAGCGTATTCGTATTTCTGGTTTTGGGGCCGGAAATGGACTGCAAAATCTGGCATATACCGATGAAATTGCCTTGGATAATCTTGAAGTCAGGCCATCAGGAGCACGTCCTGAATGGTTGACCATGAAAATGGATGGTGACGGATATGTTATTGGTGGAGACTCTGGAGCACCTTACACAGACACTAATGGATTTATTGTTGGTGTGAGTACGTCAGGAGGTGTTGATTTCACCACAGGCATTAATGCTGAGGGTGCTCGTCTTGAATATGCCAAAGATTGGATACTGGACACTATTAACGGCTGGCACTATCCCACATTAGCAAACACACCTACCGTCGGTGGCACCATTACCATTGAAGTACAGAGCTTACATAGAGAGCCTTTTTTAGACAATGCAACTGCCAGCGGGGACGCCACTATCACTGGAGGCACTTGCAGTGGGGCAACCGTGGAGCCTTACGGTACTTGTACTTATATCGTTTCCAGTAACGGCTATGAGGGCACTGTGACTCTGGATACTAACGAAGTGATCACTATCAACAAGGGACGGACTAAAACTACCCCGCCAACAGATAATGGCTCTGGCTCAGATTCAGGTTCTAGTGGTGGGGGTTCTATGGGATTTGTCTCTTTGTTGGCGGCATTAGGATTGGGCTGGTTCCGTCGAAAAGCTGGTTAACAGGTGGTGTAATACGTCCAGATATCAATTGAAACCCCGCGCTCTGTTGTGGGGTTTTTTATGGGAGCTTGCGGTTATGGCCATCATGGTAATACTCACCTTGGTGTTAATCATCCTAGTTCTTTTTGCGCTGCAATTTTGGAGCTCATTTAGGCTATTTCATCGTCCAAAACCGTTGTTATCAACTGGATTTATGGCAGGAAGAATAGACTTGGCACGGCGATTTCTCGCTCATGCCTTTGCCGTAAACATTCCGTTCTATCTTGTCGGTTGGCTCACCCTGCAGCAAGCCGCAGTATTCAGCATATTGTTTGTCAGTCTCGCTTTGCTTATCACACCGGAACTGTCTTTACGACATGATGCTGAACTCGTAGTCACTAAGCCTTTATTTGGTCACCAGGTGAGTGTGCATCTGTCTAATCCTTTTCAGAATTTCACTTTGCAAACGTACCGGGAATTACTCGCCCTGGTAGAGATAATGCCCTGCTTTGGTGTAACTAACATCCGGCTATGTTCTCCTATGTTTTATGACGCTAACGGGCGGTTACGGAATTTTTCGTTGTTAGAGAGACAGCTGCAGCGGAAAAATGCTCGTCTTACCAATCGACCTGCAGAGCGTTGGCAAAATTTGCTTGGTATAGCTGTTTTGTTCTTTAGCCGAGATCCACAGAAACGGGAAAAGCGTCATAACATACACCTTAATAGTTGGCACATATTACATATACATTTGAGAGGTTAACTATGTCGGAAGTGAATAAAACGATTAATTCCTCCCTATCTTCTACCCCTAAATTGGTTCCAAGAGTGAGACAGGTGCCGCCATCTGCTTTATCTGAGGAACAACAACGCATTAAACGGCGTCAAGCCTTTGTGCAAGAACTACGATCTCTTGGACTGGATGATGACGAAATTAAAGAAGCGCTTACATTTCAGCTCTACTAATGGATAAAAGCTATGTTCAATCAAAAATTGAGAATAAATCGTTATATCCTCATTTTCTTACTATTGATAACAATCATCTTAACCGTGCTTTATCTGGTAGGCATCAGGGTAAATACCAGTAGTTCATACCCTCCAGGATTTTATCTGGTGAGCGAAGCTAACCAATATCAAGAGAACGACTTAGTGCTGTTTTGTCCTCCGCCTGGTCATGCTATGACGCTAGCAATGGAACGCAGATACATAGATCCAGGGCATTGTCCCTCCGGGACAACTCCTGTTATGAAACGCATTATAGCGTTAGCCGGTGATCAAATAGAATTCACGCCTACGATTACAGTTAATGGGAAAGCATTGCCAGATTCTATTCGTTTGTCAGTGGACTCAATGGACCGTCCATTACCACAGTTAGCGTCATTTACAGTGCCTGAACAGGCGTTTTTTGCCTATTCTGAACATGCCCCTAGAAATTCATTTGATAGTCGTTACTACGGCGCTGTTCCTCTGCATAACATCATCGGGCACATTCGTCCTTTATTGCTGTTTCCCCAATAAGATAATTCGAGATTTTCAATGAAACTTAACGACCACAATAACCGTGTGGGCGGGCAAACTCGCTCGTCTTCAAAAAAGCAAAGATTTATGCCAATGGCCCTTGTCTCTGCATCCGTATTGGTCGGCTTGCAAACGGCTACACAGCATTTTGCGCGTACATTTGGCTATCAGCCCCAGCTGGGCGATAATCTGCACCACATCTATTGGCCCTACAAAATCCTATCATGGGCTTTTGACTGGTATAGCGTTTATCCAGATCAGTTCATTGCTTCTGGCAGTATCGGATTCGCAATTTCAACCTGTGGGTTAATTGCCGCGCTTGCCAATAAAATCCAGCAATCCACACAAGCAAAAGGTGATCAATACCTACATGGTTCAGCTCGTTGGGCTAATCGCTCCGATATAGAAAATGCGGGGTTACTGAAAAAGTCAGGCAACGCGGCAAAAGATAATGACGGTGACGGAACCGCTGTTTATGTCGGAGCCTGGGTTGATAACAGCGGTGTTATTCATTACCTGCGTCACAGCGGCCCAGAGCATGTGCTTACTTATGCCCCAACTCGTTCAGGGAAAGGAGTTGGGTTAGTTATCCCAACGTTGCTCTCATGGAGACAAAGCGCATTCATTAGCGACTTGAAAGGCGAACTTTGGGCGTTAACCGCTGGTTGGCGAAAATCTGTAGGTCAAAAGGTGCTGCGCTTTGAGCCTGCCAGCAGGCAGACTATCTGCTGGAATCCTATTGATGAAATTCGTGTAGGTACCGACTTTGAGGTCGGTGACATTCAGAATCTGTGTACGTTGATTGTTGACCCGGACGGTAAAGGGTTGAATGACCATTGGCAGAAAACCGCATTTTCACTTATGTGTGGCTTGGTGGTACACGTCATTTATAAATCCCTAGCAGAAGGGAAAACGGCCACGCTTCCTGCGATTGATGCCATTTTGTCCGAGCCTAACCGAGACATTTCAAAGCTGTGGATTGAAATGGTGACCTATCCTCATGTTGACGGAGCACCGCACCCGCTCGCAAGCGCTGCAGGGCAAGACATGATCGATAGACCGGAAGAAGAAGCAGGCTCGGTGTTATCGACCGCGAAAAGTTATCTTATGTTGTATCGTGATCCAGTCGTGGCCGCTACTGTCAGCAAATCAGAATTTAAGATCAAGGATTTGATGCACCATGTTGATCCGGTCAGTCTATATATCATCACTCAGCCGGTGGACAAAGAACGTCTGAAACCTTTAGTAAGGATCATGGTTAATATGATCATCAGACTACTCGCCGCAGACATGCAATTTAAAGGTGGTAGGGCTGTGTCCACCTATAAACATCGTTTGCTAGGAATGATTGATGAGTTTCCAAGCCTCGGTAAGCTCGAAGTACTGCAAGAGTCCCTGGCCTTTGTCGCGGGGTATGGGATTAAGTTTTATCTGATTTGCCAAGACCTCAATCAGCTCAAAAGTGAAAAAACAGGCTATGGACGGGATGAACAAATCACATCAAATTGCCATGTCCAGAACGCCTTTCCCCCCAATAGACTGGAAACCGCCCAGCATCTGGCTAATCTAACGGGTGAAACCACGATTGTGAAGGAGCAGATCACTACATCAGGCAAACGGTTTGGCATTGGCAGTACCAATGTGTCACGCACGTTTACTGAAACCAAACGCACCTTGCTCACCCCGGATGAATGTATGCGGTTACCTGCGCCAATAAAGAACATGAAGGGTGAGATTACCAAGCCAGGTGATATGGTGATCTATGTTGCTGGTTACCCCGCCATTTATGGTCGTCAAATACTGTATTTCCAAGATCCAGTGTTTAAGGCCCGTGCAGCAATTGATGCGCCGACCAACACCGACACGCTCAGAACCCCAGTCAGTTCCGTGAAATTCTCACTTAACGATTAATCAAAATCTCACAACATAGTTATCCACATTTTCTGGGGATAACTCGCCTAAATGCTGTCCATTCTTCTAACAAAACCCATGAAAATGAGGAAATTACTTATGTTTATCAAACTTTGTCGAATAGGCCAAAATGCTGTTACCCGCTTTACCACACAGGGCACCCCCGTAACATCCATATCATGTGCATATAACTTTGGTTATGGAGATCAAGAGAAAACACAATGGTTGGAAGCCGATTGGTGGGGTGATCGTGGAGCAAAACTGGCTGATAAGCTGACCAAAGGCAGGCAGATATTACTGACCGCCGACGATATCCACATCGAAACGTTTGAAAAAGGCGATAAAACAATGGGTGCGAAGCTCAAGGCGCGTGTCGTCAGTCTTGAGTTTACTTCCGGGAGCAACACATCTTCATCAGATCAAACACCAGAAAGCCAAGCATAAACTTTAAGGAAGCCCTATGAGCCGACTTTATATAGCGGAAAAACCCTCAGTAGCCAAGGCCATTGCCGAAGTGCTAGGGGTTACTCAGAAACGCCACGGTTTTTATGAATGTGGCAATGACATTGTGGCGTGGTGTGTGGGTCACCTGCTGGAATTGGCAGCGCCTGATTGCTATACGCCTGATGATGTACCCCTGCGGGACGGCAAAAAAATCTGGCGGGTTGAAGATCTGCCGATTATACCCAACGAATGGATTTTACAGCCCAAAGAGGACAAAAAAGAGCTACTGGAACAACTGGGTGCCTTGATGGGGAAAGCCACAGAGATTGTCCATTGCGGTGATATTGACCGTGAAGGGCAATCTTTGGTGGATGAAGTGCTGGAATGGCACGGCAACACGTTGCCCGTACTGCGTTATTTATCCAGCGGCCTTGACGCGCCATCTGTGCGTCATGGGCTTGAATCATTGATTGATAACAGTACCAAAAAAGCCTTTGGTGATGCTTCCATCGGCAGGCAACGGGCTGACTGGCTGATTGGCATGAACTTGTCTCGCGCGTTCACGCTGCGAGCAGAACGGGCAGGCTCTCGCGCCTTGCTGACGGTAGGGCGAGTGCAAACCCCGGTACTGTCCTTGGTCGTTAACCGGGACAGGGAAATTGAGAATTTTAAGCCAATCCCTTACCACACACTAAAGGCGAATCTGCAGCATGAAGATGCAACCTTTGTGGCTAAGTGGAAAGCAAAGGATGATCAAGCGGGTCTGGATAGTGAAGGTCGTCTAACAGATACTGCCATTGCTGATGCGTTGGTGGAGGCAATGAAGGGCCACACCGCATCCGTTATTGAGGCAAAATCTACTACAAAGAAAATCGCGCATCCTCAAGCCTATTCACTGTCGGCGCTGACCATACTTGTCTCTCAAAAGTTTGGTTATACCGCTGTAGACGTGCTGGATATTTGTCAGTCCTTGTACGAAAAACACAAACTGACAACCTACCCCCGCTCGGATTGCGGTTTTCTGCCCACATCCCAATTTGATGATGCCCCGGCCATTCTGGCGTCATTAAAGGCGGTTAACCCAGAGCTGACAAAGCTGATAGACGGTGCCGACCCCAAGATAAAATCCAAAACGTGGGACGATAGCAAGGTATCTGCGCACCACGGCATCATCCCCACGCAAGAAGTGTTAAACAAATCAGCACTCACTGAGAAAGAGCGCAATGTTTATGAGCTTATCGTCAGAACCTACATCGCGCAGTTCTACCCCGTCCATGAGTTTCTGAGTACATCCATCGAGCTGGATATCGCCGGAGAGAGTTTTTCGTCGTCCGGGCGAGTGATCACCAAACCTGGCTGGAAGGAGGTTTTTATCGAAGCAGACGAGGATAGCGACGAAGATAAGGATGATACCAATCAGCAGCTGCCAGCGCTGAAAAAGGGCGATAGTTTGCGCTGTGAGTCCGTCACACGGCGTGACGCCAAAACCAAAGCCCCCAGCCGATTCACCGATGGGACATTGATTGGCGCAATGGTCAATATCCACAAATATGTTGAGGGCGCTGATAACAAAAAAATGCTGAGGGAAGGAGATGGCCTAGGAACGGAAGCCACCCGTGCCGCCATCATCGCGGAATTGATCCGCCGTGAGTACCTGAAAATTGATGGCAAGAACTTAGTCAGTACCACCCTTGGCCGTTCTGTGGTCGATGCACTGCCAGAAATGGTAAAAAGCCCGGTACTTACCGCATTGTTTGAGCGAATGCTGAAAAATGTGGAGAACGGGGCAATGCCCTTGGCTGATTTTGTGGCCCAGCAAGAAACCTTTGTCCGTACCCAAGTGGAAAAGGCCAATGTTGGCTCAGTCAAAATTGCCGGCGCTAAAACCGCAGCCCCTATCTCCGATATTTACAAATGCGGCATTTGTAATCATGGACTGATTCGACGGCCCACGTCTAAGCGTGGACACTTTTGGTGGGGCTGTAGTCACTATCCAAACTGCTTGCAAATGTACGCTGATATTAACGGCAGACCCAATTACGCCAAACCTATCAAACCGAAAGAACCCGAAACACAACCCCTAAAATGAGCGCCTTGTGCGCTCGTTCTTTTCATTGTCGCAAAGGAAAAAATCTATGACTGAAACAGTGATCACTCAGGAGCAACTGACAGATATTCAAAGCGTCATTGACGCCAAATTAGAAGATGCGCAAATCCCCGGCGCACAAGTAGAGGTTTCCCCCGAGGAAGCAGCATTAATGGGGGCGTTTGTGGAAGACGCGATTAGCGAAGATGATGCAATTTCCTCTGCCATTGAAGGGGGAAATCATGACTAACAAAGTAGAAAAAAAGCCTTTCCACGTCATTGTGGCCGAGAAGCTGATCGCGCAGCTCGAAGAAGGTGTTGCCCCTTGGCAAAAGCCTTGGGTACCAGGGAAAAGTAGCCAAAGTTTGCCGTTTAACCCTACAACGGGCAAACGGTATAAAGGGATCAATACCCTGAATCTGATGGCACAGGGATATGATGACCCGCGCTGGATGACTTATGAACAAGCCAAAAAGCAAGATGCCCAGGTAATGAAAGGGGAACGAAGTACATTAGTGCAATATTGGAAATTCACAGAAGAACAAAAAGTGTTAGATGATAATGGCAACCCCATCATGGATGAAAACGGTAAGCCCAAAACATTTACTGTTCAGTTAGAGCGTCCAAAAGTGTTTTTCGCGTCAGTATTCAATGCAGAGCAAATTGATGGTCTACCACCATTAGAAATTAAGCCTCTTAGCGAAGAACAGACATGGCAAGCCATCAGCAGAGCGGAAAAAATTCTTAACCTCTCTGGCGCCCGGATCTCCCATGTTTCACAGGACAGGGCTTTTTATAGCCCAATGGCCGATAGGATCACTCTCCCACAAAAAAACCAGTTTCCAGACGCTTCCAGTTACTATGCTACGGCCCTTCACGAACTCGGACACTGGACAGGTCATTCCACTCGGTTAAATCGTGATTTGGGCCATCCATTTGGCAGTGAGGGTTATGCTAAAGAAGAACTCCGGGCGGAAATTTCCAGCATGATCATGGGCGATGAGTTAGGCATAGGCCACGATCCCAAGCAACATGCCGCCTATGTCAAAAGCTGGATTAAGGCACTCAAGGATGATCCACAAGAAATCTTTCGGGCTGCGTCAGATGCCGAAAAAATTCAGACCTTGTTACTCAGTTATGAGCTACAGCAAGAGCAGACACAGGAGGTCAAATTGGAAATTGGAATGAATGATGATGCCTTTGAATCATGGATTAATCTAAGAGAGTATGCGTTAACTCTGGGCTTAGATGCCACGTTGGCGAAACGTTCAGATACAGATGACAGCTATGCCATTACATACCACGTTGGAACGCGAGAGATGCCACTCAACTCGATATTGCTAGGCAGTGGCAAAGTTTCCACTGTTTTTTCAGATGGCAAAGGGGATAACGCTGATTTTTTGATTAACGAAGATGACCAGACTGCGGCGCTCGAAACAGCGGTATCGCGTCTTGTTGCTCATTATCTGGGGGCACCGACCTCCACTGAGACTGAGCCTATGGATGTTGACCATCAGGCTACCGTCAATCTGAGCCAAGCCATTATTGGTGTTAGGGCAGGGGAAATCCCCTCCAGTGCAATATCGTTGGTGGGTAAGACGCCCCTTTTTCATAGCGTTCTTCCGGGAGGGTTAAATATCAACCCTCTGTGGGATGGTATGACGAAAATCGTCGAACCCAATAATGACGGTGTGCCAGTTGATCCTCGATTTAATAACGCCTCAAACCAGTACATATTGTTATTGAGATTGTCCGATGACGGTAAAGTTTGGGATAAAGCCGCAGCTTTTAATACAGAGGAAGATGCAAAACGAGTGGAGGCACTAATGCTCAACGCTTATGCCAAAACCTTGATGCCAGATGACGCCGAGTTACAGCACCTGGGGGGAGTTATGGTGTCTGAAAGCACCAAGGTTTATATAGATGTACCTTACAAAGATAAGGAAAACGCCAAAGCTGCCGGTGCAAAATGGGACAGAGCCGTAGGTCATTGGTCTATTGACAGTGTTGAGGCCCATAAAATCAGTGAAAAGTGGCCGATTATTCAGGTGGAACCTGTCAATACAACCAGGCTTTATATAGCAGTTCCATTTAATGAAAAAGACCAAGCCAAAGCCGCTGGCGCTAAATGGGATAAGAATAAAAAATCTTGGTATGTTAAACCAGGGACCGATAAAGAAGTTATTGCAAAATGGTTAGTCGAAAATCGCCAGACAGAACAGCTGCCAGCACTTACACCCCGTGAAGAACTGGCACAAGCCATGAAGGATATGGGATTTGACGTAAATGGTGATCATCCGATTATGGATGGTATGAAACACCGCTGCCGTTTGACCTCGGATAAGTCGTCTGTCACAAACAGTAATGGTAGTGGGATGTATGTGGCATTCTTGGACGGAATACCTGCAGCGTATCTCTCTAATAACCGCACCGGCGAAAGTATGAATTGGTCGTCCAAAGGGTATTCGATGACCGATGAAGAAAAGGCTACTTTACGTGCGGAGTCAGCCGCCAAACTGCAAGCCAGAGAAGCAGCGGTGGCTGCAGAACGTCAATCCGTTTCAGAGGGCTTACAACGGTTATTGGAAGTCAGTCACTTTGCTAACGGCAGTGAAGCCTATTTAACGCATAAACAAGCATCTGCGGGTAATCTGTTAGTCGTGCCTGAGCCATCAGCGCTAAAGGATGATCCGAAGATTTTAATTGGTGCTACCAAACAGGAATCAAAGGCGCTGCGCGATAGCCATCCAAATCATCTGGTTTTTACCACCGGGGATTTGCTCGTTCCAGCCCATGATACAGCAGGGCACATCTGGACAGTTCAAACCATTTTGGATAGCGGTACCAAACTGTTTCCCAAAGGCTCACAAAAAACGGGTTCATTTCATGTTGTGGGTGGAAATATGGACACCATCACTAAAACACCAGTGCTGATGATTGCGGAAGGGTACGCCACAGCAGATACCCTGAGTGAAGCGGCTGGCTTGCCAGTTGTTTCAGCATTTGATGCCGGTAACTTGATAGCAGTAGCTAATGCGCTGCGTGAAATGTACCCGGAAAAACCCATCCTAATCTGTGGGGATGATGATGCGCATCTGGTCATGACCGAAGGGAAAAACACTGGACGGGAGAAAGCCGCCAAAGCCGCTGAATCCGTAGGCGGAGATACGCTTTTCCCTGTGTTTGCACCGAATGAACAGCATTATCCTGATAAGTTGGCCCCAGTGACACCAGAGCTATGGCGCAGCGGTAACGCAACACCTGAGCAAAGTAGGGGCATTGACACCATGAAGGGATACACTGACTTTAACGACGTTAAAACCAAAAGCGTTTTAGGGATTGATGGCGTAAAACGTCAGGTCACATTTGCGATCAAAGAACTGTTGCAACGCCACACGCAACAATCTCTGGCTCAAGCGCAACACATGACCAATAAAGCCGTTCGCACTCAGAGAGTAGGAACGCCTACATAGCCTCGAACATGTCATCATAAAGCGTCCTAGGGTGTAGGGCGCTTGATGTTCTCTAAAATGGTATTCAATTATATTGTAGTTATGCGGATAAACATTTTTTCAAACTCAAAAGGTAGTATTCATGTATATAGAACGGCACAGTGTACCTTTCACAACCTACGGCGCCGCAGATGTAGTAAAGGCTAAAATAGAGGAAGCAATAGGGATAAAGTCGATTATATTTGGTGCTAGGAATGCAGAACTTAATAATTTGGCCACCACAATTTTATTGGTTGCTGATGAGGGTTCGTATCTTTTCGACACAACCAATATCACAATGGAAAGACCGCCACGCCAGTTAGAGGTCTTGAGTATATTTGATGTGATTAATGCTGTAGGTGCTTTAAAAAAAGCGGTATACATCCCAGCCAGAATACCAAGAACAGATCATCTATCCGCCATTGAAGCAGGTCACTTACTCAACACCTTTGCAGTCGAGAGAGTTTTTCCAAACTGACCCCATATATAATGAAAAGTTCGAAATGTATCCATTAGATTGCTACAACTATTCCACCCGTTGGAATGAGCTGTCTAACAACTTATAAATCTATTTCTTCATTTTTCTTGCCCGTGAAACCACTCCTGCCTGACTGATAGTGATTGTTTCGCCAACCTTGAACCTCTTTGGCGTACTCACGGGCATTACATATACTGCTGTATCAACGTCCCCAACCAGTAGCAGTGTTATCCCGTTGATATTCCTCCCGCCTAAAAACTTGGCTTTCATCGGTCGTGACAAGGGCCGATGTTCTGGAATAGCCATGCCCTTCGTCTTTTTCTCCATTCTTTCTTTAATATATTGTTCTGCAGCTGCCTTTTGTTCAGTCGTTAGTTGGGTGTGAAATACATCCCATCGCAATGCGTCAGCAGTTCCTCTGGGTTGACGCTTGTCCATGTAATTACGTGCATCACCCTGCAATAACATTGGACTTTGCTGGACGATGCTTGCCACATTGATATCGGACAATTGGCGCACGCTGTTATATCCGGTGGTAGCCGGGTTGGATCTTGGTGTTCTAAATGCTCCAGCGTCTGGCTTTTGTTCGGGTCTATTGTCATTACCTCTGCGCCAGGATCTAGCATTGTTTCGGTCGGCAGCTCCGAATCCATCTGAGCCATTGCCATAGCTATCAAATCGTCTTGCTGACTGTCGGTTTTCTCTGATCCGTTGTTGGATGACATTTTTTTGTTTCTCCATGAGTAGTTTAAATTTCTGTTGTTCTAATGCTGCATCAGAAAACGTCACATTGACATTACCGACAACTGCAGCCTTTACGATCAGCATCTTAAATGCCTCTGTACCGTCAATTTGGAGGGTATTGCCAAACCGGGCTTGGGCCAGTTTTAGCGCAGCAATAACACCGTCAGCATTAATATTTCTGGCAATTTTTAAGTGTTGGCCATCATCCCTAATTCCAGCTGTTGCCCCAGTCTGGTATGTGACCGTCCCCCCTTTAGTAACAGCCCCAGTACCTTCCATTTGGTGTAAATCATTACCTGATAGCGTATTTCCTTGCAGACGGTGATCTTTACGTCCACGTAGCGCTTTTAACGCATCAATATTTCCCGCTTCTGCTTGTTCCCGTAACCAATCAGCCCAAGTCAGTCTCAAGTGTCGCCCTTTCAGTGCTGTTTTTTGAGCTTTGTACTTCTGATTAATTTTCTTGATGTTAGTGCGTAATGATCTATTCAACTGTTGATATAACACTTTGCGCATCAAGTAATTTTTTGAGTTAGCAATCACAACACGCTTTAATCTGTTCAGGCGGTTGAGCATCACAAAGTCAGCTGATTTGTTTTCCCGAAGGCGTTGGTACTCCTGCAATTTAAACCGATTTCTAAACTCTTGCTCTGCTCGGTATAAGTTATAGAGTCCATCGGTATTTACTCGGGTTCTGAGCGGTCGCTTTTCATAACGTTGTTTTACCTTTATTGAATTATCCAATGCTTCAAATGGCCCCAGCTTCTGTTCTAGTTTTGTTTTAGATAGCACCCTGTCTACCGTACTAGCCTTAACAAATACGCCTGAGTCCATTCCCTCAATAACCAGTCCGTTCCCTTTCTTATGCAGCACTAAGCCGTTTACGGCCAATGTATCATGCAGCTTTGTCCATGAATCTGCGGCTTTTATTTCGTTAATGCACACCCGCCTAATCCATCCAACTAAACTTTCAATACCGGAATGACGTTCCATATCATTTGCTCTACCAGCTGAATTAATCTGTCTAGTAATATGGTTATCTGTCTCTAAACTATGTTTAATTTCAAGCGCACGACAAGAATTACTAAGTTTCCTGTACGATTGAAATGGCTCAACGATAATAAATTTATCAGGATGAATTTTATTAATAGCAATGTGCATATGGACATTATCAGTATCATAATGCACTACACTAACTCGCTGATGTTCACCTAATCCGAGGTCTGCGGCAATTGACGACTCAACATCTTTTAAAATTGTGGATGAAGGATTTTCACCAGGTCTAAAGCTAACAATTAAATGAAATGTTTTATCACTTTTAGATCGGGTATTCATTTGTTGTGTTGCAATAATTTCCGCTAATGCAATATCTATGTTTGCTGCATGACAATTGGTAAATGAAACAGCACCGACACGCTCAATATTCCCTTGGCTATCTGTGATATAATTAACCAGATTGACAAAATCACTTTTCTTTAATGACCGAATAGGAATATGTTTCGCAATCATTTATTTATCTAACCTTGGCCGAATAACTTTTGCCATAACAGCACCTAATTCCTGCTGTGATTCTTCAATCTTTAATAGCACTCGTCTAATGGTGTCCGGGGTAAATTCGGCTGTCCTTGCATCATCGGTTAACCACCACTTAAGAAGTCCACCAAGGCGGCCAAGGTCACCACTTATCCGGGCCATTTGCCGGACTTGCTCGGCATCGACAATGCCCGTTACTTGGTATCCCTGCCCTACGTGCAACAAGAACGAAGACACTGTTCGGCCAGCGGCTTTGGCGTTGTCCTCGATGCTCTGCTTTTCATCCGGCAAACAGTACACCTTGATAGGTGTCGTTTTCCGTCGGGTGATCTTTTTTGCCGCTTTTTCCATGGGAGTTCCAGGTTGCCAGATTGAATTCACTTTGACTGACGGCAGTCAGTTCGCCTCGCAGAGCAGGATACGTTGAGCGGCCAAAGGCTGCGAATAAGTCAGGAGTAATGTGGACAACAATAGTTTACTATTGTGGGCCTACATTACCCATCCTGCCCGTCTTAAAAACAATTTTACACCAATGATAAGGCCAGTTGAAGGCACGATAAAAACAGGTTTATTGTTGCAGAGACAGATATCAGTGGTAAAATTGACGAAATTACGAGTTTTCAGACGGTTAAAAGCACCATAAACATGGTAAATCAGATCTAAATCAGTGCTTAATAATCGTAATATCCGTTAAAAAAAATAATGAGATTTTAAATGAAAGATAAGCGTATTGATGACACTACAGCCATTGATCTGTGGTATTCAAAGCGTTCCGATAGCGAGAAAAAAGGCCGTAAAACTGGTTGGGTTCAGTTTTTGGCTGTTTCGGGGGAAGTATCTGCGGCAATCAATGCCGGGTATACAAAACGATTGATCCACGAATATCTAATTGAAAATGGCAAGCTCAAGTGTAGCTATGACACATTCCGTTTGTATGTCAAAAAGTTCTTAGATCAATCAAGCCAAAAACAGCCCACCCCGGCACCGGTCGCGGTGACGTCCGCATCAAACAAAGATGTTGCGGAAGGCGAGCAGCATCAGCCACCACAGAAACTGACACCGCCTAAGTCATTCAAATATGAACCTAAGCCGGATACTGATAAATTATATTGAGAGGATTGACATGAAAATTCATTTAGTTTTACAAGGTAAAGGTGGAGTCGGTAAATCGTTGATTGCTTCCCTTTTGGCTCAGTACAAGCGAGAACAGCAAGAAAAAGTTGCTTGCATTGATACTGATCCAGTGAATGCGACTTTTGCTAGTTATAAAGCCTTAAATGTCGAAACGTTTAAAATCATCGAAAACGATGAAATTAATATCCGCAGTTTTGATGCACTTATCGAACGCATTGCCAATACAGATTGCGATATTATCATTGACAATGGGGCAAGCTCTTTTGTCCCATTATCAAGCTATATTATTCAGAATGGCATTGCCGATATCATCCAAGAGTTGGGACATGAATTAATTATTCATACCGTTATTACAGGCGGCCAAGCGCAAGCTGACACTCTACATGGTTTTGTATCTTTGGTTGACCAATACCCTAAAAATTGTAAGTTTGTCGTTTGGCTAAATCCCTATTGGGGCGTTATTGAAGCCGAAGGCAAGCAGTTTGAAGATATGCGCGCCTATGTTGTAAATAAAAACAAAGTGTCTGCGGTCATTGCTTTACCGATACTCAAAAAGGAGACATTTGGCCGCGATTTTGAGGATATGCTGAGGGATAAAAAAACTTTCGATGAATCCATCGAAGATAGTTCGTTAATGTTAATGAATCGGCAACGTCTTAAAATGTTAAAGAATGATATATTTAAATCTATTACAGCGGCATCAATAATATGACTAATAAAATTGATATTGAAGATATCATTCAGCAGATCGCCAAAGTTCACCACATCAGTGTTAACAAGGACGATCCTATATTGATATTGCATACTCTCAACAACCTGTTGCTGGAGCACGCGGCTGCAACACAAACAGAACAGCTGCAGCTTTTCAATGAAACGCTGCAGCTGCGGCTAAAACAATTTAGTGAAGAATCGAGTAAAACGGCAGAGAAGTTGATCACTGCGGGATTGAATACTAGCCGCAGAAACATTGACGCTGCAACCAATGAACAGCTGGAAAAACTACAAGCGGTTACTGATAGAGCCGTGGCAGATATTGCTAATACAATCCAATCAGAAACGTCGAGATTGGTAAAAGCAAGTAAATCAGCTTTCTATGCGTCAATTTTGGCATTTGCTAGTGTGGTTATTATGATTGTTATAGCAATTATTTAACCCGCTTCACTAAGGCTGCTGGATACTGATTTGGAGTCTTGCCCCGCAAGCAGCTGCATAGCGCTCTAATGTATCAAGACTTGCTCTATCAGCACGATTTTCCAGTTTAGATACAGTGGCAGGGGTCACGCCCATTTTTGCCGCGACTTGAGCGCTATTGATACCAGCGGATTTTCGCATTTGAGTCAAAAGCGCCTTTAATTCATCTTTTCGCTGTTCCGCCAAGTACGCCTCAAGTACTTCGGGATCTCTGAATGCCTTGGCTTTCACATCAGCAAATGAAACACCGTTTACTTTATTTGTCATAATAATTGCTCCAATCTCGATAATGCCAGTTCAATTTCAGATGGGGGTGTTTTAGTAGTTTTTTTAACAAATGTCCGTAAAATATAGATTTTTTTGCCTTTGCTAAAAGCAAAAAAAGTGCGCGTAATGTCCTTCCCACCTGCTCTTAATTCAAACAAACCATCCCTTATCAGTTTTGTATCAGGAAAGCGCAGTTGGTGCCCCTCTGCTTCTAGCTTTGACAGTGCCCGGAGCGCCTTACCCTGCATGTTACTAGCCAATGCTAAGATCTCTGCTTCGGCCTCTGGATGAAAAATCAATTCAAACATTTAAAACTCCCTGTTACTGCAAGCAGTATAACACCAAATAAAATTAGCACAAAGGGAAATATTAGCTTTTAGGTTAATATTTCCCTTTGATGAAATTAGTAATATTTGAAATACTCCCGTTCTCCTTCTTCATTCACTTCACTTTTCATCATCAAGTGCCCATTAAGAAATATGCCTAAATCCACCCCAAACTCACCATCACGTTTTCTTAAACAGTCAGAGTTAGCCGCAACCTTTGCAAGATGTATAAAATCTTCCTCGGTGATTTGTTGAGCTTCAATCAACCGTGCCCCGGCTTTGAATAAACAAGCTTCTGCTGCAGCCAGAGCGCGTTGAAATTGCTCAATGTCATACGGTTTAGCACGTTTGCAAGTAAGCCCTGAAAGTTTCGCATGATTGCGCTTTAGACGAACGAAGAAATCGTTTAACTCTTGCTTCCCCACGCAAGCGTGATAATGAATATTTACAAGATCAAACAGATAATCAATGGCATTGCGAAAATCTGAAACAGGTACTGCCTCTTTTATGGTGTATTTTTGAATATCATTTTTGTTGGAGCCTGACTGCTCCAGCGGGGATACGCTGGTCGCTGTTAACTGCTTAGTGCCTGTCTGTGTGAGTTGAAAAAGTTAAACGACTAGCGGTTCACTAGCGAACTGGTGAGCGTGTGAAATAGGGCGGGTTCCCGAAGGGGCTATATTATTAAC